>CALMIW010000215.1 GCA_937864275.1 uncultured Dehalococcoidia bacterium | reverse complement strand
GCTGGTGGCGCTTGATGATGTTCACGCCCTCGACGAGGACGCGGTTGTCCTTGTTGATGACGGCGCGAACGGTGCCCTGCTTGCCGCGGTCCTTCCCGGCGAGCACGACGACCTTATCGCCACGCTTGATTTTCGCAGGCACTACAGCACCTCCGGGGCGAGCGACACGATCTTCATGAAGTTCCGGTCGCGCAGTTCGCGAGCGACCGGCCCGAAGATGCGCGTGCCGCGCGGGTTTTCGCCGTCGCTGGCGAGCAGCACGGCGGCGTTCTCATCGAAGCGGATGTACGAACCATCGGGACGGCCGTACTCCTTCGTCACGCGGACGACGACGGCCTTGACGACGTCGCCCTTCTTCACGTTCGAGTTCGGCTGAGCCACCTTCACGCTGGCGACGATGATGTCGCCGGGGCGGGCATAGCGGCGGCGGCTTCCCCCGAGCACGCGGATGCAGAGCAGCGAGCGCGCGCCGGAGTTATCGGCCACCTTCAGCCGGCTTTCCTGTTGGATCACCCCTGCACCTCCGACTTCGGAGCTACCTGGGTTTCCTTCTCGATGTCGCGGCCGATGGTCTCGGGCGCGACATCCGCGACATCGCCGCGGGTAAGGACTTCGATCACGCGCCAGCGCTTGTCCTTCGACATCGGGCGGCATTCTTCAATGCGCACGAGGTCGCCGAGCTTGCAGCTGTCGTTGTCGTCGTGCGCCTTGTAGCGCTCCGTCACGGTGACGACCTTGTGGTAGAGGCGGTGCTTCTTCTTGCGCTCCACCGAAACCACGACCGTCTTCTGCATTTTGTCGCTGACGACGGTGCCCTGGATGACACGTTGGGTTCCCATGGCTACTCCTCACCCAGGATGGCTTCGATCTGGCGCTCGCGCTTCAAGGTGCGAAGGCGCGCGATCTTGCGCTTGGCGTTGCGCAGCTCGCGGTAGTTCTGGAGCTGGCGGCTGGCGTGCTGGAACCGGAGGGTGAACAGGGCGCGGTACGCCTCGTTGATCTCGTGGTCCAGCTTTGCCTCGTCGAGGCGGCGGAGGTCTTCCGCGGTCTGGCGTGCCATTAGATGACGGCCTCCTCTCGGACGACGATCTTGGTCGGCACCGGCAGCTTGTGGGCCGCCAGGCGAAGTGCCTCGCGGGCCACGTGCTCGGGCACGCCGGCGATTTCGAACATGATGCGGTCCGGCTTCACCACGGCAACCCACTTGTCGGGGGCGCCCTTGCCCGAGCCCATGCGGGTCTCGGCCGGCTTTGCCGTCACCGGCTTGTCCGGGAAGATGCGGATCCAGACCTTGCCACCGCGCTTCATTTCGTGAGTCATGGCGCGGCGGGCGCTCTCGATGTGCCGGGAGTCGATCCAGGCCGCACCCTGGGACTGCAGGCCGTATTCGCCGAAAGCAACGTAGTTGCCCGAGCCCGCGACGCCCTGGCGGCGGCCGCGATGCTGCTTGCGATGCTTAACGCGACGAGGCTGAAGCATTAGCTGGCCCCCTCTTCGGTGCCGCGGGCGGCTGCCTGCTGCTCCATGGAAATCGCGGTGTGGGCGGGACCCGAGTCTTCCGTGCGCACCACCGGAGCAGCGGCGACGGGAGCGACCGGCTCCGGCACTTCTTCCTCGATCTTCGGGAGGCCGCGCTCGGGCAGGATTTCGCCCTTGTAGATCCAGACCTTCACGCCGATGCGGCCGAAGGTCGTGTGCGCTTCCGCCAGTCCATAGTCGATGTCGGCGCGGAGCGTATGGCGAGGGACACGGCCCTGGGTCTCGTCTTCGCGCCGGGACATTTCCGAACCGCCGAGGCGGCCGGCGATGGCCACGCGGCAACCCTGGGCGCCACGCTGCATCGTCCGCTGGACCGACTGCTTGATGGCACGCCGGAAGGCGACGCGCCGCTCGAGCTGGTCGGCCACGGAACGGGCGACGAGGTAGGCATCCAGCTCAGGCGTCCGGATCTCCTGGATGTTCACCCGGACGCGGCCGCCGGTGAACCGCTCGAGCGAGTTGCGGAGCTCTTCGACCTTGGCGCCGCCGCGGCCGATGACGATGCCCGGCTTGGCCGTGTGGATCGTCACCGTCACGAGGTTGGCGTTGCGGTCGATCTCCACCCGGCTGATCGAAGCGTCCGGGAGCTCGTTGAGGACGAACTGGCGGAGGTTCAGGTCCTGGTGGAGGCGAGTCGTGTAGTCCTTCTCAGCGAACCACTTCGACTCCCAGTCGTAGATGATGCCGAGGCGGAAGCCGTGCGGATGTACTTTCTGTCCCATTTAGGCCTCCCGCTCGTCGAGGATGATCGTGATGTGGCTCGACCGCTTCAGGATTGGGCTCACGCGGCCGCGGGAACGCGGGCGGAACCTCTTCTGGGTCGGGCCGTCATCGGCGAACGCGCGCTTGACGAACATGTTGTCGACATCGAGGTCGAAGTTGTTCTCGGCATTCGAGGCGGCCGAGAGGACGACCTTCGAAACCGTGCGAGCGTGCGGCGACTGCACGTAGCGCAACAGGGCGAGCGCCTGGTCGACCGAGAGGCCGTTCAGGCGATCGAGGATGAGGCGCACCTTGCGCGGAGAAGCGCCCATGTTCTGGCAGCTGGCTCGAACTTCCATGGGTTAGCGCCTCACCTTGCTCTGGCGGTCGCTCTTGGCGACGTGCCCGCGGAAGGTCCGCGTGAGCGCGAATTCGCCCAGCTTGTGACCGACCATGTTTTCGGTGACGAACACCGGCACATGGCGCCGGCCGTCGTGCACCGCGATCGTCAGCCCGATCATCTCGGGCAGGATCGTCGAGGCACGCGACCAGGTTTTGATCACCGAGCGGTTGGCCGCCCCGCGCATCGCCAAGACCTTCTTTTCGAGGGAAGGATGGATGAAGGGGCCCTTCTTGGTAGAACGTGACATGTCCTACTCCTCCTAGGTCCGGCGACGGACGATGAGCTTGTCCGTGCGCTTGTTGTTGCGGGTGCGGTAGCCGAGCGTCGGCTTGCCCCAGGGCGTTTTCGGGCCCGGCATACCAACCGGGGCGCGGCCTTCGCCACCGCCGTGCGGATGGTCGCGCGGGTTCATGACGGCACCGCGAACTTCGGGCCGGCGGCCACGATGGCGCGTGCGCCCGGCCTTGCCGAGCTTCACCAGCGAGTGCTCGACGTTGCTCACCTGGCCGATGGTCGCGGCGCATTCGATGCGAACGCGCCGCATTTCGCCGCTGGGCAGGCGGAGGAGGGCGTAATCGCCTTCTTTCGCCATCAGCTGGGCGCTGACTCCGGCACTGCGGACCATCTGGCCGCCGCGGCCGGGCGTGAGCTCGATGTTGTGCACCTGCGTACCGGTCGGCATGTTCGCCAGCGGGAGCGAGTTGCCCACGCGGACTTCTGATTCCGGGCCGCTGGTGATCACCGCGCCGACGGCCAGGCCGTTCGGGGCGAGGATGTAGCGCTTCTCGCCATCCCGGTACTGGAGGAGGGCGATGCGGGCCGTGCGGTTCGGGTCGTACTCGATGGCAACGACCTTCGCCGGCACGCCGGCCTTGTTCCGCTTCCAGTCGATGATGCGGTAGAGCCGGCGCGCACCGCCGCCGCGGCTGCGGACGGTGATGCGGCCCTGGTTGTTGCGCCCACCCGACTTGCTCTTCAGCGATTCGGTGAGTGCCTTTTCAGGGCGCTTCTTGGTGATCTCGCTGAACGTCTGCGAACTGGCGTTGCGACGACCGGGGGAAGTTGGCTTGTACTGCTTAATCGGCATTGCCTAAATCCCCTCGAAGAGTTCGATCTTGTCGCCCGGGACGAGGGTCACAATGGCCTTCTTCCAGTCGGGGCGGTTGGTCACACGGCGGCCGAAACGCTTCGGCTTGCCCTTCATCACCATGGTGTTGACTTCCATGACGCGGACGTTGAACGCGACCTGGACGGCTTCCTTGATCTGGTTCTTGTTCGCCCGGAGGTCGACTTCGAAGACGTACTTGTCGGCGCCCGTGAGGACCGTCGTCTTCTCGGTGATGATCGGCCGCAGGAGGACGGCGTAAGGGTGGATTTCCTTCGGCATTAGACCCCGGCCTCCTTCGCCCGGCCGCGCTGCGGCTTGATGTTGGCCCCGCCCCAGAGTGCTTCGCAGGCGCGGACAGCGTCTTCCGACATCACCAGGCGGTGCGCGTTGATGAGGTCCACCACGTTCAGGTTCTGCGCCGGCAGGGCCTTCACGTCATCGATGTTGCGCGTCGAGCGGGTGACTTCCGGAACGTAGGAGCCCGTAACCACCAGGGCGCGCCGCTCGACCCCGAGGGCGTTGAGCAGTCCCTGCATCGTGCGCGTCTTCGCATCCGGCGTGCTGAGGCCTTCAACGACAACGAGCGAACCGCTGGCGGCGTGGCTCGAGAGCGCCGAACGGAGCGCCAGGCGCCGCATCGTCCGGGGCAGGTCCTTCGCGAAGCTGTGCGGCCTCGGGCCGAAAGCGACGCCGCCGCCCACATGGTGGGAGGCGCGAATCGAACCCTGGCGCGAACGGCCGAGGCCCTTCTGCTTCCGGATCTTGACGGTGGAGCCTGCGACTTCGCCGCGGCTCTTCGTGCTGGCATTGCCGGCACGGCGGTTCCCCATCTGGGCCACGTAGGCCTGGTGGAGCACCGAGCGGTTCGGCTCGATGCCGGAGACCTCGTCGGCGGCATCGATTTCGCGCAGTTCCTTGCCTGCGGTATCGAACACTTTCAGCTTCATTTCGATACCTTCTTTGCTTTGCGAATGCGCACGAGCGCACCCGTCGCACCCGGCACCGAGCCGGCGACGAAGATCACTCCGCGCTCATCGTTGCGGGCGACAACGACCAGGTTTCGCACCGTGGTGCGGGCGTCGCCCATGTGGCCCGCCATGCGCGTGCCCTTGTAGACGCGGCCGGGCGTGGTGCCGGAGCCGATCGAACCCGGGGCGCGGTGACGGTCGCTCTGACCGTGCGTCTTGGGGCCGCCACTGAAGTTGTGGCGGCGAACGCCACCCTGGAACCCGCGGCCCTTGGAGTTGCTGGGGGCGTCGGCCTTCTCGCCGGCTTCGAAGAGCTCGGGGCCGATCTTGTCGCCCAGCGCGTAGGCCTGGTCCGAGTTGAACTCGGCGAGGTGGCGCAGCTTGAGGTTTCCGGCCGCCTTCAGGTGGCCGATCTCCGGCTTGTTCAGGCGCTTGTCGTCCTGGAAGCCGATCTGCACGGCGGAGTAGCCGTGCTTTTCGGGGGTACGGATGTCGGTCACGTAGCAGGGGCCGACTTCGACGGCGGTAACGCCGCGGAGGCGTCCCTTCTCGTCGAACACCTGCGTGGTGCCGAGCTTGCGTCCGAGGAGTCCTTCAATCGTCATGGCTACAGCTTGATCTCGATGTCGACACCGCTCGGCAGCTGAAGCCGCATGAGCGTGTCCACCGTCTTGGAAGTCGGCTCCATGATGTCGATGAGCC
>CALMIW010000214.1 GCA_937864275.1 uncultured Dehalococcoidia bacterium | reverse complement strand
TTCCATATCAATCAGTTCGAACTGCCCGCCCGGCGCTCTGCCCGGGCCAGTAAGCCACTTCACACTCTTGAGGCTTCCTCCACTCCATCTTCATGCCGTCTTCAAGGAAGCGCCGGCCTTAGTCGGTACGTTGAGTCCGCCGAATGAAGCGTCCCTGGTGACAAGCGGCCCAACCCCGCGCACTCCACGGACCCAGGTGATCCCCCGCAAGTGCGGGCAATCCGAACGATCGGCACGCAACCGCGAAGCGAAACCAAGGACTCCATTCCCGGCTGCTTCGCCACAAATTGAGGAGACGTTTTCAAGTGACTACTATCGAAAAGAACATCGATAACGGCGTGAACGTTGGCGCACTTCTCGGTGCGCGTGACGCGCTGAAAGAGGCGCCCGCCGCCGCGAATTTCACCTGGCGAGCCACGTGCGAGTGGGTCAACGGGACGCATAGCCGCACCGCGTTCGAGAGCTTCTTCGGCCTCGGCGGAGAGCAGCACCATCGCACCACGTTCACCTTCGACGCCGACCACCCCGAGGTCTTCGCCTCGGAGGACAACGGGCCGACCCCGGTCGAGTTCGTGCTCGCTGGCCTGGCGAGCTGCCTCACCGCCGGCGTGGCCTCGGTCGCCCAGATGCGGCAGATTCAGTTGAAGTCCGTCCGCGCCACGCTCGAAGGCGGAATGGACATCCGCGGGATCCTTGGGATGGACAGCGAAGTCCGCAACGGCTTCAACGGCATCAAGGTGAACTTCGACATCGATGCCGATGCCACGAAGGACGAGATCGCTGCCATCGTCGCCCAGTCGCAGAAGCGGTCGGCCGTCTACGACATCATCACCAACCCGACCAACGTGACCGTCACGGTTGCCTGATTTCCGGAAGGAACGCGCGATGGATACAACAACGGTCGTGATCGGCGCGGGCCACGCGGGGTTGGCGATGAGCCGGTGCCTGGCGTACCGCTCGATCGACCACGTCGTACTGGAGCGCGGAGAAATCGCCAACTCGTGGCGGACCGAGCGCTGGGATTCGCTGAGGCTGCTGACTCCGAACTGGCAGAGCCGGCTTCCTGGCTATGAGTACCAGGGGGACGATCCGGATGGATTCCGGACCGTCCCCGAGACCATCCAGTACATCCAGCGGTATGCGGAGATGATCGCCGCGCCAGTCGTCACCCACGCCGTCGTGACGTCAGTCCGGCAACACGGCGACGGTTTCCTGGTCACCAGCACGGCGGGCGAGTGGCGCTGCCGGACGGTCGTGATCGCCAGTGGCGCATGCAACCTCGCACGCGTCCCGGCGCTCGCGGCCGAACTGCCGGCGTCGATCGCCTCGCTGACACCGCTGGACTACCGCAACCCCGGCCAACTCCCGGAGGGCGGGGTGCTCGTGGCCGGCGCGTCCGCCACGGGCATCCAGCTGGCAGCGGAGATCCATGCCACCGGCAGGCCCGTGACGTTGGCCGTTGGCGGACACATCCGCGCACCCCGGACCTACCGCGGCAAGGACATCCAGTGGTGGTTGGACGCCTCTGGCGTCCAGGACGAGTTCTACACGGCCGTCGATGACATCGAACGAGCCCGAAGTGTGGCGGCGGTTCAACTGGTCGGGGCGGGTGACCCCCGGACCCTCGACCTCAACGCCCTCCCGGCCTCCGGCGTGAGGCTCGTGGGGCGTGTTGCCGGCCTGAGTGGTTCCCGGCTCCAGTTCTCGGGCTCGCTGGGCAACCAGTGCGCGCTCTCGGACCTGAAGATGAACCGCCTGCTTGATCGATTGGATGCCTGGGCTGCGACGACCGGCCTGGCGCCTGCCGTTGACGCGCCGGAGCGATTCGAGCCTACCCGCGTCGATGACTCACCGCGCCTCGACCTCGACCTCGGCCGTGGCGAGATCCGGTCCATCGTCTGGGCGACGGGATTCCGGCCCGACTACTCGTGGCTCCATGTGCCGGTGCTGGATAGCAAGGGGCGCATCGAACACGAGGGCGGCGTCACTGGCGTGCCCGGAATGTACCTGATGGGCAGGCCCTTCCTCCGCCGGCGCAAGTCCACCCTCCTCGACGGGGCGGCCGACGACGCGCGCGACCTTAGCGCCATCCTGGCGAGCTACCTCGCAGATCCGGAAGCGGCCCCGTCGCTGGCCGCCGCCGGCTGAACGACACCACGTCCTGAGCCGAGGAGGCACCAATGCCACCGATCTTCCGAAGCACCCGGTATGACGTTGTGGTCGCCGGGGCGCGATGCGCCGGCGCCGCCACGGCACTGTTGCTTGCCCGCATGGGTATGCGAGTCCTCGTGGTCGATCCCTCCGCGCCCGGCAGCGACACCCTTTCCACCCACGCCCTAATGCGACCTGGCGTCCTCCAGCTGCATCGCTGGGGGGTCCTGGAGGCGATCCGTGCCGGGGGCACGCCCCCTGTGCGGGAGACGACGTTCCACTACGGCGGCGCAGCCGTCTCGGTCTCGATCAAGCCGCGCGATGGCGTTGATGCCCTTTACGCGCCCCGCCGAACGCTTCTCGACGCTGTCCTTGCGGAGGCCGCCGCGGACTCTGGAGCCGAAGTGGTGTACGGCCACTCCGTCGTGGACATCGTCCGGTCAACGGACGGGCGCGTGCGCGGAGCGTGCATCGCCGGGCCCGGCCAGGATCGCGTCGAGGTCACGGCCAACCTGGTGATTGGAGCAGACGGACTGCGGTCTCAGGTCGCCGAACTGGCGGGGGCCGGCTTCGACTACGTAGTCCGCCACAGGACCGCGGTGGTTTACGGCTACTGGAAGGGTCTCGGACTGGATGGGTTCAATTGGCACTACGCCCCAGGAGTAAGCGTGGGCGTTATCCCCACGAACGCCGGCGACACATGCGTCTTTGTTTCTATCCCTCCCGCCCGGTTCGAAGCGCATCGCCGGGCTGGGCTCGATGCGCTGTTCGACGACGCCCTGCGCGAGGCTTCTCCCGATCTGGCGGCCAGGACTGCTGATGGCAGCCGCTCGGGACGCCTGCGAGGGTTCGCGGGAGCGCCTGGATTCCTTCGGCGCTCCGCCGGGCCAGGGTGGGCGCTCGTTGGCGATGCCGGCTACTTCAAAGATCCGCTCACGGCCCACGGGATCTCCGACGCGTTGCGCGACGCCGAATTGCTGG
>CALMIW010000213.1 GCA_937864275.1 uncultured Dehalococcoidia bacterium | reverse complement strand
AGGCAGCCAGGGACGCCGCCGCTGCTCCAGCGACCGTAACCTTGATGCCAAGTTGCAGGAACGAACGTCGCGATTGGGTCTGCATCTAAACACCCTCCCGGGGGTCGGTGGTCGGTGACGGAGCTTGCTGGCTGCGCCCGTCCGAAGCGAGACGCGAATGGCTTGCTTCGGCGAAGGACCCGAGCGCGCCGGGGTTCATGAGATTGTCGGGATCCACGAGCGCCTTGATGGACCTGAGCATCTCGCGCGGCGCCGGCTTCAGCGCGTCGAAGTAGCGGTATGTGCGGCCGATCTGGGTCGAGGCAGCGCCGAGATCGTGGAAGCAGTCCACGATGGCCTGACGCACGCGGGCGATGACCTCGCGCGCGGCCTCATTGGTCCGTGGCTCGGAGAACTTCCGCAGCTTCGGATGCACCGACCTGTGCAGCGGCAGCCACGAATCGAACCAGCGAAACACGCATTCATAGCTGAACACGTGGTTCGACATGCCCGAGATCAAGAGGGTGACGACGACGCCGGCGTCCTTCATGGCCTGCGCATGACGCGCAAATACGGCCTCGGTCTCGGCGACAAGCCGCTCGGCGTCGGAATGCGCGACCTTGCAGTTCAAGGCGACCCAGCGATCGCCCTCGGTACCGAGCACCCCACCCAAGTCCGGAAACGGTTCGGCGCGGCCCGCCTTCGGAATCGAGTTGGGGATCTCCGTGCCACCGTGCGACGCCCCGATCGCTCTCGCCGCCGCGACGTCCGCGGCCACCGCTCCCTCGCTTCGACCCGCGCAGACCATGTGGACCGAGTACAGGTCCTGGTCGAGGAAGTCGCGCCCGCCGCGGATGAGGTCGATGCCGGACTTCAGCCCGCGCAGCAGGCCACGCTCCTGGCCGACGACCTTCGCCAGCATCGAAAGATCCGCAGCAATGCTGCCGTCCTTGAGGCGCATGCGCGTACGGATCGGATCGACGATGTAGATCTCCTCGACGAGGTCGTCGCGGGCGATGTCGCTGAGGATGCGGATCGCGCCGCCGACGTCCGGCACCAGGAATGACAGGTAGTCGAGGTGCGCGGGCTTGCGCATCACGCGGAAGGTCGCCCGGGTCTTGATGCCGAGCGCGCCGGCGTCGTGGACGAACAGACCGGTGAGGTCCGGACCATAGGTGCGATAGAACGGCTTGCCGCGCTCGATGCCCATCTGCCCGGTCTCGAGCAGCGTGCCATCGGCCAGAGCCACCTGCAGGCTGAGCCCGATCTCGGCCGCGGAGCCATAGCGGGCGCTGCCGAGGAACATCGCACCGTTCGACAGCCCGCCGCCGATGGTCGCGCCCGCCCCAGAGAAGGTGCCGAAGAACGGCAGGCGAAGATCGAGCGGCGACAACGCGTCGTTGATCTGCTTCCACGTCACCCCGGCCTGGACCGTGATGTAGCGATCGGCGGCATTGACCTCGACGATGCGGTTCAGGTCAGCCGTATCGACCACCACGTGTCCTGGTACGGCCCGTGTGTAGCCCGTGACGTAGGTAAGGCCGCCGCCACGCGGCACGACCGCGAGGCCCGCGGCGGTCGTCGCCCGCAAGGCCGCGGCCAGCGAAACCTCATCGCGCGGTCGCAGCACGGCCGCGCAGCGCGCGCCCTCGCTGTACAGGTCTCCCGAGTAGAGACGGAGCGTATCCGGGTCGTCGAGCAGCCTGTCCTCTCCGACGACCTGACGAAGCGAATCTCGAAGTTTCTTATCGAGCATGGGATGACCTGCACAGTCGCGTTGGTCGGCCAAGTCCGAGCCGCGATCGCGGCGCAGTCCGTATGTCTGTCGCAGGGCGTTCAGTGTATCGCACCGAGACCAGATCCCCCGACCGGCGCGCGGGCCATCGCTCGACTGAAGCACGGCGAACGGCAAACGGCAAACCCGGCGCAATGAATGTCGAGAAGCCGCACGTGCATCGACCGTGTTCATCATGTGGCGGAATTCAGCTCATGCGAGACGCCGACGACTCACGCGCACGACTCATCGTGCGAGCGCGAAGGTTTTTGGGCGCGCTATCATCCGCGAACTCTCCCACGCACCCCTCCACCGCCTTCGCTCCGCGCGCTGGCCCACCTCAGGAACGACCCCATGGCCCGACTGCACATTGAGCCCTACGACGAGCGCGACACGCCCTTCAAGCGACTGACGCTCCCCGGGTTCCCGCGCGGCACCCACTACAAGACGCTGAGCATCGACGACGAGAGCGGCGCCTGCTCGCTGATCCTCAAGCTCGAAGCCGGCTGGACGCGGCCGCCGGGCTTCAGCTACACCGAGATGGAGATCTTCGTCCTCGACGGCAGCATCGTCGTCGGCGAGGAGACCTGGCAGCCTGGACGCTACCTGTGGATACCGGCGGGCGGCAGCCTTCCCGCCATGCGCGTGCCGCGCAGCGCACGCCTTCTCGCGGTCTTCAAACTCGGCGAAACGAGCCTCGAGGAATCGAAGGCAGACCCGGGTGGCGCGTTCCGCAGGGGCGTCGTCGACCTCGACACCTACAACGGGATGCAGTGGAACCCGGTCGTCCGCAAGGCGCCTGGCGTCGCACCCGGCTGCCTGACCAAGGTGCTGCGCGTCGATCCGGTGACCAAGTCCTGCACGTTCCTCTATTGCATGACGCCGAACTACTGGCAGGACAACATCTCCTACCACGATTGCGCCGAGGAGTCGTATCACATCTGGGGAACGTCCTGGATGATGCAGTTCGGCGAGATCCCGACGGGTGGGTACTTTTGGCGCCCCTCCTACATCAACCACGGCGCGTTCGCGAGCCAGCTCGGCTGCATCGCGCTCGGCCGCACCGACGGCGAGTTGTTCAACTACTTCCACTTCAACCCGTGGACCGAGATCGAGCAGAATCGACGGCGCGCGATCGACGTCCTCAGGAACGAGAAGCCGGACCTGCACCGCTGGGCCCTGGCCGAGGCCGGCCACAACCACCCCACCGTCGCGCACGTCCATGCGGATGGCACCTCCCACTCGCATGCGTTCGCCCCCGGCCACGAGAAAGGCCGGGGGCACCGGGTACGTTGAGGGGCGCCAGGCCGGCGGCGGGGCCGGCCGCGCGGCGAATCTTCGCCTCCAGAACCTGCGGCTGCGCCACCACCGCTGGACGCTGCGGCAGTGGGCACCTCTCTGGGCCCACTGCCGCAGCCCGATCAGCTCAGAAGCGCCAGGTCAGCTTCGCGCCGTAGGTGCGCAGGTCCGGCAGACCGACGACCAAGGCCGAGTACGCGGTCGAGAACGAGAAGGTCGAGTTGAACAGGTTGTTGTCGATCACGTTGGTGTAAGTGTCGTCGTTCAGCGCGTTCAGGACGAAGACGTCCACGCCGAAGGCGCCCCGCGTGATGCCCGCGCGCAGGTTCACGCGCGTGAGGTCGGGTGTCTTCGCAACATTGGCGACGTTGGCGTAGACGCCGCTCTTGTAGTTCACGTCCATCCGGGCGAACCACTTCGCGTCGCCGAAGCCGCTCATCACGCCATCGTACTGGGCACCGAAGTTCGCGGAAGTGCGGGAGGCGAACGGCAGTTCCTTGCCGACGAAGTCGACGACGCCGACCAGCTGGCTGACGAGCGGGAAAC
>CALMIW010000212.1 GCA_937864275.1 uncultured Dehalococcoidia bacterium | reverse complement strand
GAGCCGGTCCAGCAACAGCCTCTGCAGATACCCCGGGAGGAAGTCCGGGCCCCGCGCCCGGCGAGCCGGCCCGCTCCCCTCGGTCGCCCGGCGAAGAAGGCGCCCGCGCCCGTGGCCGAACCCGATGCCAACTGGGAGCCCGTGATCGGCGTCGATATCGGCGTCCCTACTCCCGCCAACCGGATCAAGACCGACCCGGCCGCCCAGACGCGGACCGTGGTCCTGGCCATCGTCGCCCTCGGAGTCATCCTCGGGGCCGTCCTCGTCGCCATCCTCATCTCGAATCTCGGCGGTGGCGACAGTCCTCCTCCTGGCGCCGGGGCCGACCTCCCTCCGGGCGCCTCGGGAAGCGCCGCGACCAATACCGTCGGCGCCGAGAGTGCCGCAAGCAACACCACGCCCGGCATCGTGCCGACACTCATCGGCAGGACAGAGGCCGAGGCGAAGCAGATGCTCGCCGCCGCCGGGTATGTGGTGCGCGAGCTTCGCGCGAAGAACGCCGCCGAAAAGGGGACGGTCTTCGATCAGACGCCCGTCCCGGGCATCGAGCTCGCCGCTGGCCAGACCGTGCAAATCGCCATCAGCGAGGGCCAGTAGTGGCCATCCCCCGTACCTACCATCTCGTCACGCTGGGATGCCCCAAGAACGACGTCGATAGCGAGCACCTCGAGCGCCTGCTCACCGGCGGCGAACTGCTGCCCGTGCTCCAGCCGGAGGACGCCGACGCCATCATCGTGAACACCTGCGGTTTCATCGAGCAGAGCCAGGAACAGTCCATCGAAGCGGTGAAGACCCTCACCGCGCACAAGCGCGAGGGCCAGACGGTCATCGTCGCAGGATGCATGACCCAGTTGTACGGCCGCCAGGTGAAGGAAGAGAACCCCGCGATCGACCACGTCTTCGGCGTCGGCCAGTGGCAGGACGTTGCCCGCCTCCTCAGCGTCGATGTCGATGCGATCCACGACATCCCCGAGAGCAACGTGAAGGTCACCGGCCCTTCCGCCTACCTGAAGATTTCCGACGGCTGCGACGCCCCCTGCACCTTCTGTGTCATCCCCAGGATCAAGGGCGGGCTGCGGTCGGCCCCGGCAGGCATGCTGGTGAAAGAGGCGCAGCGTCTCGTCGCCGCCGGCGCGAAGGAACTCGTCCTCGTCGGCCAGGACACCACCGCCTGGGGCGAAGACATGGGTATGGCCGTTGGCTCCGGACTGCCGGGGCTGCTCGAGATGCTCGGCGAGGCCGTCCCCGATACCTGGCTGCGGCTCATGTACGCCTATCCCAGCCGCGTCTCCCCTCAACTCATCGAGACGATGGCAAGGGTCCCGAACGTCATCCCGTACCTCGATGTTCCCCTGCAGCACGGCAGCGAGGCCGTCCTCCGGCGAATGAAGCGCCCCAGCAACGTCGAGAAAGTCCATCGCTTCATCGGAGACTTGCGCGCGGCGATGCCGGATATCGTCCTCCGCACGTCGTTCATCGCCGGGTTCCCGGGCGAGACCGAGGCCGAGTTCAACGAACTGATGGCCTTCGCGAAGGCTATCCGCTTCGACCACGCTGGCTGCTTCACGTATTCGCGCCAGCAGTGGACGGGAGCCCACGAGATGGCGGACCAGGTCCCGGATGGCGTGAAAGCGGAGCGCCGCGACCGGTTCATGCGTCAGCAACGCAAGATCGCCGCCAAACAGGCCCGCCGCTTCGTCGGCCGCGACCTCGACCTGCTCGTCGAAGGTACCGGCGAAGACGAAGACGGCGACCCCGTGGTGGCCGGCCGCACCTACCGGGAGGCCCCGGAAGTCGATGGACTCGTCTTCGCCCGCGGCACGGCGAAGGTCGGCGAGCGCGTCCGGATCCACATCGACGAGGCAGCGGACTACGACTTGTTCGGTACCGTCACCGGCTAGCTCCTTCCGGCTACGGCACGGGCCCGCGTAAGCTAGCTGGCCATGGGGAACTCACGAACCGAGGCCAGCGGCCCGAAGACACCTGTCACGAAGGCCGTCCGGCCCGCCCATGCGACAGCGCCCGTCATCGACCACGCTCCGCAACCCGGTCCGCTTGTCGACCCGCGGAGCCTGATCGGGCTGCAGCGTCTTGCCGGCAACCGCGCAGTCTCCGCCGCTGTCAGTTCGCCCGCCCAGCCGGTCAAGACGCAGCGGCCTGTTGCCCTGCAGCGGCTGTGGACGAAAGAGGAGTTCAAGAAGCAGACCGACGCGGGCCTCCTCTCCGGCCGTGGCAAGACGATGAAGGCGCTCGACGCACTGCTCGAGGAGTACCACGGCATCCGCAAGAACGGCATGCACCTTCAGCCGGGTGCCACGCAGGACCGCGCCCTCAACATCCTCCACGAGGTCGTCGAGAACATCGCGATCTGGAAGGACACGCACGAAGGCGACAAGTCCCGCAGCAAGAAGCGCATCCCCGGGCTCACCAAACTCGAGACCGACGCGAAAGCGGAACTGAAAGAACTCACCGAGATCCGCGACAAATCTCGCGAGTACATGGGGCAGGACCAGAAGCCGGTCGAGCGCACCGAAAACAAGCTGAAGACCGAGATGGAGGGCAGCTTCTCCTCGATCCTTGCGAAGCTTGGCCCGATCTTCAGCGCCGCTGCTCCGGCCCCCGGCGACACCGGCGAGATCGAAGTGGCGATCAAGGTGCCGGTCGAACCGAGCGGGGTCGGCTACCTGGGCTTCCGCGTCAAGGCCTCGGTGGAGCGCCTGAAGAAACAGGCGATGAAGATGCGTTTCGAACTCGCCGTCGTCGGCGGGGCGAAGATCGGCAACGTCGCCGAGGTCGGCGGCGAACTCGGCATGTACCTCGAATCGCAGGGCGGCACGCCCGAAAAGGCGCTCGAGCTCATCTCCTACGGCGTCTATCGCCGGTTCCGCGAATCGAAAGTCATCCCCAATGAAGTCGCGAACTTCATCTGGGGCGGCTCCGGCACTGCCGTTGGCTGGAAGCGGGCGGAGAAGTGGGCCGCCGGGGTAGAGAAGGAGAACTTCAAGGACAAGGGTTCCTTCGCGCCCGCCGACTCGGATGAAGGAGGAGCCTACGTAGAGACCGGGGGCCTCGTCGGGGCCAAGGCCAAGGGCGGCGTCGGCGGCGTCGCCGAACTCGAAGGGACGGCGCAGTACAGCACCGGCCAGCACTACGACTACAACTCGGTCAAGGCGCTCAAGCAGAAACACGGCGGCAAGCTCGGCGAGGGAGACAAGCTCCCGACCATGCGCGGCCAGACGCACCACCTGGGCGAAAGCGTCCACCACCTGGAGTTCGGTTTCTCGGCGAAGGGAGGGCCGTTCGGGGGCGCGCTCAAGGTCGGGATCGACTGGGCAACGCAGGAACGCAACGAGGGCCTCGCGAAGCTGCAGTCGGTGAAGGTGGGCTTCGAAGCCGCGGCGACCCTCCCCATGACGGAGTTGGTGGGCGGCGGCATCGCCGGCTACATGATTCCTCTCGCCGCGAGCGTGGCCAGGGGAATCCGCGCGGCCGCCACGGGCGCCGCGAGCGACAAGCGCTCCACGGGCCAGAACGTCGGCGAAATCGTCGGCGGTTGCGAAAACGGCGCCACCGCCATCACCCAGATCGCGTCTGTGCCGAAAGAAGCGTTCGTCCCCAAGTACGAGGTGGGCCAGCCGCCTCCGGGCTTCGCCGCCCCGGTCGACCTGAAGCTCTCGCTCCAGGGCATGTACGACTTCGCCGAGAAAGCCTTCACGTTCGAGCTCAAAGTCGAATACATCAAGGGCATTGAAGTGAATGCGGGCGTCTTCGAGATGAAGGTGAAGAAGGGTCAGCGGCTCATCCGCGTGATCTATAGCGGTGGTTCGTGGGCCGTTGACTAGCGCGCAGAGAGTTGGGAAGGACCGATGAGCGAACTGACGAGCCACTGGGAGATCGATGGCGAGTTGGTGTTCGCCACCGCCGGGGAGGACCTCGCCGTGCACGGCGTCGACCTCGCCATGGACACCGTCGACGGCGCTCTGCGCGAAGTGAGGCTGACCTTCACGGTCGCCCCGGACCTCTACGCGAGGGTCGACCGCGAAGAGCTCTTCCACCTGGATGCCGAATCGCGCGGGCCGGGCGCCGAGCGCTTCGATCCGGCATCCGACGTGACGATCGAAGCCCGCCTGGACTCCGCGCTGCTGCCCGGCATCGCCGCCATGGGGACCGACATCATCGAAGTCGGTCCCAGGTTTTCGGCCCTCGCCGCTGGTTCGCCGTTGCGGGAGGCCGGGACTTGGTATCCCCTCCACGTCACGGTGGGGGTGCTGCGCGCCGCCGAAGGAGGGAGCCCCCGGGGGGGGTACACCGCCCGCCACGCCGCCGGCGAGCGCCCGCTCGTCCTGCCCATGCTCGCCATCGCGGCGGGCGCCTTCGAGGAGCGCGGGCTGGATTGGGAAGAAACCTCCGACGACGAGGTCATCCGCGTTCACATACTCGGTGAAAACGGCGCGTGGGCCTGTTTCGTCGTTGCCCGGGAGATCGAGGGCCGCTGCACTGTCTACTCCCAGGCGCCCTGGGAGACACCGGAAGAGCGCCGGCAAGACATGGCCGAGGTGGTAACCCGCATCAACTTCGGCCTCCCGCTGGGCAACTTCGAAATGGACTTCTCCGACGGCGAGATCCGGTTCAAGACGAGCGTCGACGTGAGCGGAGACCGTCTCAGCGGCGAGATTTTCGATGGCCTGTTCGAGCCGAACGTGGCCACCATGGACCATTACCTCCCGGCCCTGGAAGCGGTGCGGGACGGCCGCCTGGCGCCGCGGGCCGCCGTCGAACTGGTCGAGGGTTAAGCCCCCGGAACGCCCCCGTAGCACAATCGAAACACAAGCAGGCTATCTTCGTACCGTGGCCGGGACTCCGCGCCCGGGAGAGGTTTGGGATGAGTGAATCGGCTGACTACGTGATTTCGGCGTGCCGGGAGAACGATGTGAAGTTCATCCGCCTCTGGTTCACGGACATCGTCGGCGCGCTCAAGAGCTTCGCCATCACGGTGGAAGAACTGGAGGAGGCCCTCGAAGAGGGCATGGGCTTCGACGGCTCGAGCATCGAAGGCTTCGCCCGCATCGATGAGTCGGACATGCTCGCCCGCCCCGACCCCACGACCTTCCAACTCGTCCCCTGGCGCCCGCGCGAATCGAGCGTCGCCCGGATGTTCTGCGATATCTACTACCCGGACGGGACGCCGTTCGAAGGCGACCCGCGCCAGGTGCTCAAGCGCCAGCTCAAGCGCGCCGCCGACCTCGGCTACACGTTCTACGTCAGCCCCGAGATGGAGTACTTCTACTTCAAGGACGCGACCGGCCGGGAGCCGCTCGACCGCGGCGGCTACTTCGACCAGGTCTCCGACGCCGGCAGCGACCTTCGGCGCGAGACCGTCCTCCCCCTCGAGGCGATGGGCATCGAGGTCGAGTACAGCCACCATGAAGTGGCCCCCAGCCAGCACGAGATCGCCCTCCGCTACACCGATGCGCTGACGATGGCCGACGCTGCGATGACCTACCGCCTCGTCGTGAAAGAGATCGCCGCGACGAACGGCGTCTACGCCACCTTCATGCCCAAGCCGATGGAGGGCCACAACGGCAGCGGCATGCACGTCCACCAGTCGCTCTTCAAGGGCGAGCGGAATGCCTTCTTCGACGCTTCCGACGAGTACCACTTGAGCGCGATCGCGCGCGGCTACATCGCCGGACTCCTGCACAACGCGCGCGCGCTCACGCTCGTGACGAACCAGTGGGTCAACAGTTACAAGCGGCTGCTCCCGGGCTTCGAAGCGCCGGTCTATCTCAGCTGGGCCCGCCGCAACCGCAGCGACCTCATCCGCATCCCCGAGTACAAGCCGGGCAAAGAGATGCACACTCGCATCGAATACCGCTCGCCAGACCCAGCCTGCAACCCGTACCTCGCCTACGCGGTGATGCTCGCGGCCGGCCTCGACGGTATCGAGAACGAGCGCCAGCTCCCGCCGCCGGTCGAGGGCAACGTCTTCGAACTCAGCGGCACCGAGCGCGCCGCCCGCGGCATCGCCATGCTCCCCGGCAGCCTCATCGAGGCGATCGAAGTGGCCGAGCAGTCGCCGTTCCTGCGCAGCGCCCTCGGCGACCACGTCTTCGATTCCCTCATCGCGAACAAGCGCATCGAGTGGGAACGCTATCGCCGCCACATCAGCGACTTCGAACTCTCGGAATATCTGCCGATCCTGTAGGCCAGTGGTCGCGCCGGTGCGCGCGGCGTACGATTGCGCCCATGCCCTTCTACGAGTTTTCGTGCGCGAAATGCGGGTCGCGAGAAGAGGTCTTCGTTCGAAGCATCTCCGCGCCCGTCACGCCGCCCAGGTGCAAGTCGGCCGGCCGCGAAAAGGGCCACGAGATGCGCCGCATCATGAGCAAGGTCATCCGCCAGAAAACCCTCTCGGACCAGATCGAGGAAGCCGAGGCGAAGTTCGGGAAGGAAGTCAACTCCGCGCTGGGAGCCACGCCCGATGTGGGCAAGCTCGCCCGGCGCTATGAGTCGCTGTCCAAAGACCTCCCGCCCGAACCCTAGCCGCGGCCGTCTTTCCGTCGTTCAACCACAAAGCGGAGTACGCAGATGTCTGAAACCGTCCTTCTCGAAAACCGTGGCTCGGTCGCCATCATGACGCTCAACCGCCCGGAAGCGATGAACGCCATGAACCCGGAAATGCTCGATACGATGTTCCGGGTGGCCCAGAAGGCGGCCGAGGACCCGGCGGTTCGCTGCCTGGTGATCACCGGCAACGGCCGCGCCTTCTCTGCCGGCGGCGATGTGAAAGCGATGGCCTCCGGCAATTCCAGCGGTGGCGGCGGCCGCTCGGTCCTCAGCGGGGTCGAAGCGCTCCGCCAGCAGGAGGAGGTTTCCCGCCTCCTCGCCGAGATGCCGAAGCCGACGATCTGCGCGGTGAACGGCGTTGCCGCCGGCGCGGGGCTCAGCGTCGCCCTCGCCGCCGACCTTCGTATCGCGAGCGACCAGTCGCGCTACACCACCGCCTTCGCGAAAGTCGGGTTCAGCGGCGACTTCGGCGGCACCTGGCTGCTCCAGCGGCTCGTCGGGCCGCTCAAAGCGAGGGAGCTCTACTTTCTCTCGGACGTCCTCGACGCGAACCAGGCGCTCGGGCTCGGGCTCGTCTCGAAGGTCGTGCCGCACGACACGCTCATGGACGAGGCGATGGCCCTCGCCGAGCGGCTCGCTGCCGGCCCCACCCTGGCGTTCGGCAGAATCAAGGACAATTTCAACTTTGGCGCCACGCACACCTTCGCCGAAACGCTCCAGAAGGAAGCCGAGAACATGATCGCCAGCGGCAAGACGCAGGATCACCTGAACGCCGCGCGGGCCTTCGTGGAGAAGACCACGCCGGTCTTCGAAGGACGCTAGCGCCGCCGGCCGAACTTCCCTTTCATGCCGCGCAATCCCGACATGAAGTCGCCCCACGACGCTTCTGCCGACGCTGCGCGGTAGAGGTCGCGCACCCGCTGTTCGATGAGGTCGCGGACTCGGCCGTCTTCGCCCGCGTCGAGCCAGTAGCCGTGTTCGTCGTCGCAGGTGTCCAGTTCCAGAGGGTTCGCCCGGTAGTTGAAGGCGGTCATGCGTTTCCCGCAGACCGGGCAGTTCAGTTCGCTGGGGCGGCGCGCGTAGTCCACCATGCCGCGCCGGTCACCCGGGTCAGGCGCGCTCGTGGCTTCGAGGAGGTCGAGTTCATGCGCGTCGAGCCAGCGCCCGTTGCACGCCGGGCAGTGGTCGACTTCGATGCCGTGGTGGTGTTCGACGGCCAGGGGGCCGTGGCCGTGGGGACAATCCATACCAGGAAGTCTACGCGGTCCGCGCATTGGCGCCGGGTAAACCACAGCCTCGCGCCCCTCTCCATAGAGCCAACTCCGTTAGACTGGCGCGAATGACTTCTGCCCCGGTAATCCGCGAGCCCGTGGCCGCTCGCCTGCTGCCCAGGAAGTGGTTCTACGGGTGGTACATCGCCATCGCCTGCGCCTGCCTGATGTTCGTCGGCGTCGGCGTCGGGTACTACGGCCTGCCCATCTTCCTGAAGCCGCTGAAAGACGAACACGGCTGGAGCACGACCCAGGTCAGCGTCGCCCCGGCGATCTACTTCTGCGTCTCCGGGCTCACTTCGGCGTTCATCGGGCCCTACATCGATCGTTACGGCCCCACCCGGTTCATGCTCGTCGGCACGGTGGTGAACGGCATCGCCGCGGCCTTCATCGGGCTGGTGGACCAGCTTTGGCAGCTCTACTTCGTCTACTTCGTGTTTGCCGTCGCCTTCGGCATGTCGAGCGGCATCGCCGTCAACGCGATCATGACGCGCTGGTTCGTCCGAAAGCGCGCGCTCGCGATGAGCATCTCTTCGACCGGCGTCTCTCTTGGCGGCGTGATCCTCGCGCCGGTCGCTAGCGCGCTCGTCGAATCGGGCGGCCTCGCGCTGGCGACGCCGATTCTCGGCGCGCTCGTGCTCATTGTCGCCCTGCCCGTCATCCTCGCAGTGGTCGCGTGGGAGCCCGCGCAGATGGGCCTTCGCCCGGACGGCGATTCGGCCGAAGCGATCCAGGCTGCGGCCGCGAAGCCCGCGATGGCGGCCCAGTACCGCGCCTGGACGCGTTCCGAAGCGATGCGGACGGTCGGCTTCTGGGCGATCTTCATCGCCTTCCTGCTTGTCCTCGTCGCGCAGACCGGTTACATCATTCACCAGGTCAACTTCCTCGAAGAGCGGCTGGGGTCGCGCAACGAAGCCGCCCTCACCATCAGCGTCACGGCCTTCGGCAGCATCATCGCCCGCCTGGTCGTCGGCATCTTCGCCGATGGCATCGACCGGCGGCTGCTCACGGTCGTCCTCTTCGTCGTCCAGGCGACCTCGATCCTGCTCATCATCCACATCGAGAACGTCGCGGCGACGTGGGCGCTGACGCTCATCTTCGGCCTGACCATCGGGAACATTTACATGATGCAGTCGCTGCTCGTGGGCGAAATCTTCGGGATGGTCTCGTTCGGCGCAATCTTCGGGCTCATCTCGCTGGCGGGCCAGGCCGGGAGCGGCATCGGGCCGTTCGGCGTCGGTCTCCTCGAAGACCAGACCGGCGGGTACACGGTGCCTTTCACCGTCACGGCGGCACTCACCTACCTCGCCGCCGTTGCGGGGCTCTTTGCACGGCCGGGGAAGCAGAGCGAGCCGGCCGCGACGGCGCTGCCCGGGGCGACGCCCGCCGGCGGAGAGTAGGAGCGCGTTCTTCCCTGATCTTTCCGCGAAGTTGCTGTGTCCGCGGGCAGCGGCAGACGATTACGCTGAACAGATGATGCGTGCACTCCGAATCCCCGGTCTGGCACTCGCGGCGGCTGCCGCGGCGGTGGCAGTCGCCTGCGGCGGTTCGTCCGAGGCTGAGCCGCCGCCGGCAACATCGGCCGCGAAGGTCGAGGTCCGGGAACTGCCGCCAATGGGGCTCGAAGAGTCGCGTGCCGCGATCCGCGCGTTCGAGGCCGCGACGATTGACCCGCATGCCGCCCCGCGCGTCACCATCCCCGGCGAATGTGGCGGAATCGGCTTCGAGTCACTCGAGGCATCGGTCGAGAACGCAGACGCGATCGTCATCGGCCGTGTTTCCACCATCGAGTTCCTCTTCGACGGAGAGACGCAGCAACTCGTCCGCCTCGAAATCGAACAGGTGATCCGCGGAGACCCGAGGCAGCTGTTCGTCCTCAACGTCTCCGGTGGTCCCCGGGAACTCGACGGATCGCTGGTGCTGACGCAGCACGCCACGAACCCGCTGCTGCTGCCCGGCGACAGGGGCCTCTTCCTGCTCCAGAAGATGTCGCTCACCGCGGCCTACGTCCCCCAGGGGATCTCCGGCCAGTACCGCTTCGATGCGGACGGACGAGTGACGACCGTCACCGGGAATCCGTTCGCCGCTTCCATCGAGAAGATGAGCGCGGACAGCCTGGTGAAGAAGGTCCGGAAGCTCGCCGGCTGAGACTTCGGGCACACCGCGGCGCGGCTCAGCCCTCCAGCATCGTCTGTTCCGCAACCCGGCTCTCCCCGATCACGGCTTCGAAGAGCCGTTTGATCGCGTCGGCGTCCAGGGGGCCGTGGTTGTGCGCGATCATCTCGGAGATGATTGCGGCCTCGCGCTCGGGCACCTCGATCGGCAGCCCGAGGCGGCGCTTCTCCAGCCCGATTTCGATGGCGTAGTGCGCGCGCTCGTTGAACAGGCGCAGCAGGTCTTCGTCGACCCGGTCGATCTCGTTGCGCCAGTGCTCGATCTTCTGTGAAGGGATGGTTGTCACCGATCGAGGATAGCAAACCCTGCATCGCGGCCGGCAACCCCGCGCCGGAGTTGACGCCTCGCCCCGCTGGCCGGGATTCTTCGCTCGCCGCATTCACCGCCGGAGGAGCTGCCTTGCCCCAACACACGCATCCCGACCGGATCGTTACCGGTGGGCCGATTCTCACGATGGAAGCCGGCGGCGCCGGCACCGAGGCGGTCGCCATCGCCGGTGGCCGGATCGCCGCGGTTGGTGCGAAGGCAGACATCCTCGCGCTCCGAGGCCCGGCGACCGACGTCACAGACCTCGGCGGGCGCGCGCTTCTTCCCGGCTTCATCGATGGTCACGGGCACCTGGCGAAGGTGGCAGCCGGTCTCCACGCCGCCAACCTGGCTGGGCCGCCGGTGGGG
>CALMIW010000211.1 GCA_937864275.1 uncultured Dehalococcoidia bacterium | reverse complement strand
GCGATTGCGTGCATGAGTGCTTCATCCGGCCAGTCGGCGCGGGACGCGATTTCCGCATCCGCGGGACGGGCGAACTCGACCGTCCTACCAACGTTACGTATACCTGACGTTTCCGGATTTCCCTGGTGTCCCATAGACATCGCCAATCGCGATGATACACGCACGCAAAGCGCGGGCCAGTAGCTTTACCATTTGTGACGAAAGGCTCCTTGCCCATTTACTCGCGGCTTCTGGTTGGTAGGTGACACTGGAACGACACCTCCGGGAGAGAGCACATGTCACGATTCACACCTCCACTGGCCGCGGGAATGCTCGGGCTGGTGCTTATTGCCGGGGCCGCCTGTTCGGATTCGCCGGCATCGACCGCGAGTTCGGAAACGCAGGCGCCCGCCACGACGAGCAACGCCGCCGCGCAACCGACGCGCCAGACTTCGGTCAGCCAGTCGACCAATGAACTGTCCACCGCGGACCTGGTGAAGCTGGCCGAACCGTCGGTCGTCCGCATCGAGACGAACAGCGGCGTCGGGACGGGCTTCGTCGTGGGCGAAGACGGCCACATCCTGACCAACTTCCACGTCGTCGAAGGGTCTGCCGGGCGCGTGGCGAGCACCATCCGCGTGACGATGAGCGACGGCGCCGTGCTCCCGGCGACAGTGGTGGGGACCGATTCCCGCACGGACCTCGCCGTGCTCAAGATCGACCGGACGGGCCTGAAGGCGCTGAAGTTCGCCGACCTGGACAACGTGCTTATCGGGCAGGACGTCGTAGCGATCGGCTACGCCCTGGATCTGCAGCAGGGCGAAGGCCCATCCCACAGCGTGACTCGCGGCATCGTGAGCCAGAAGAACCGGGTCATCAACGAGGGCGCGCAGGCGCAAATCTACGGCGCCGTCCAGACCGACGCCGCCATCAACCACGGGAACAGCGGCGGTCCGCTCCTGAACCTCTTTGGCGAAGTCGTCGGTATCAACACGGCGCTGGCGCCGGACGGCAGCGGCGGCACCGCCTCCGGGATCGGCTTCGCGGTGGGTTCGGATGTGGCGAAGGCCGTGTACGAGCAGATCCTCGCGAACGGACGGGTGAACCGTGGCTTCCTGGGGATCGGCAGCTTCGAAGCCCTGCGCCCCGCGAAAGCGAAGGAACTGAACATCCCCGAATCCCAGGGCGGCCTCGTCGTCGGCAGCGTCACCGCCACCGGGCCGGTCGGCGCTGCGGGTCTGAAAGCGGGCGACGTCATCATCCGGCTGGGCAACACCGAGGTCGCGAGCGAGAACGACCTGATGGTTGCGCTCATCAAGAACAGCGCCGGCCAGACCGTGCCGCTCGAGTACTACCGCGATGGGAAGAAGGCGACCATCCAGGTGACCCTCGGAACGCCGACCAACTGACCTCAGACTCACCTCTCCACGGACGAGGCCTCCCGGTGACGGGGGGCCTCGTTCGTTTGCAGGCGGTACGCTTTGGGCGTGCCGCCACAACGCATCGTGTCTCTCGTCCCCAGTCTCACCGAGCTGGTCGCCTGGCTGGGAGCGGCCGACCGTCTCGTAGGCCGGACGAAGTTCTGCACGGAGCCGCCCGGAGCCGTCGGACGCATCCCGGCGGTCGGCGGCACGAAGAACCCCGACATCGCGGCTATCACCGCTGTGCGGCCGGACCTCGTGATCGCCAACCGGGAGGAGAACCGGCGAGAAGACGTCGAAGCACTGCGCGCAGCAGGCATCGAGGTGCTCGTCACCGGGATCGACACCGTCGGTGAGGCGGTCGAGGCAATCCGGGAACTAGGGGAGTTGCTCGGGGCTGCCGAGCGGGCGGACCAGCTGGCGCGGGACATCGCCGCGGCGCTACGCGAGAGCCGGCC
>CALMIW010000210.1 GCA_937864275.1 uncultured Dehalococcoidia bacterium | reverse complement strand
GGATGAGGGCGACCTGGGTGGCGACGCCGATCGCGAGTCCGATCGGTGCATCCATCCATCGCGTGCGAAAGCCGAAGTCCGCCACGATCCCGTTGCCCTTCGTGCGGGCGGCCCAGAGCGGAGCTCCGAGATAACCCAGCCACAGGGGTATCTGGAGTACGGCGACCATGGTCAGGGGCAAGTCTTCGTAGTCCGTCGACTGGTTTCGCGTTGCCGCCAGTATCAGGCTGCCGCCGAGGACGGCGCAGACGTTGGCGAGCAACAGTCCGGCGGCGGCATCGCCCATGCCCCACCGCCGGGGTTGATGACCTTCGATCTCGTCAGACGTGTCCAACGTTTCGCCCGATCTCATCAGGAGGCGTAGCGGCCCGGGTCGGCAGCGAACGCACCGGCGCACTCGAGCGAGCAGAACAGGTGCTTGTGGTCGTCGTGACGGAGCCGGCTGGGCGCCGATCGGCGGTCGACGGCCATGTGACACACGGGGTCGATCACACGATCGGGCAGGGTCGGGCAGGCGACCACCTCGAACAACGGCACCGGCTCACCAACATTGCGGAGGCGCACCTCGCCGAGCGGTCGGGTCTCGAATCCTGCTTCCGTTGCCGCGTTGGCAACTGCCGCGGTGGAGAGCACCTGGTCGCCGGCGGCGTGCGCCGCCACCCGGGCGGCAAGGTTGACCGCGCTCCCGAACCAGTCGCCGTCGCGCTCGATCGCCGGGCCCTCGTGCATGCCGGCTCGCAGCACCGGGAATGCCGGTTCTCCGTCAAGCGCGTTGCAGATTGCACCGACGAGGCGAACTGCTCCGAGCGATGTGTCCGACACGAGCATCACGGCATCGCCGATCGACTTCACCAGGCGGTCGCCAGGCCCGAGTGAACTGGTGGCGACTGCGACCAGACGCTCCGCGAGATCGACGGCGGTCGAGTCACCGTGGACCTCAGTGGCTGCGGTGAACCCTGCGAGATCGACGAACGAGAACGTGTGCTCGTGTGGATGCACCTCCCGGTCGTCCGAGTCTACGGGTGGATTCGGGGGGCTCATGACAGAACGGTCGACCAGTAGTCCCAGAAGCGTCGCGCTGTGAGGGCGGCGATCACCAGGTACCACACTGTCAGAACGACGCCGTGGTACTCGCTGGCGAACCGGACGATGGCCCCGAACGGGCTCCGGTCAGCCAGGGGTGAGGTTCGTGCCATGCGCAACGCCGTGTACCAGAAGAGGGGAATGGTCACCGCCCAGACGACCATGCAATACGGGCAGAGCGCGCCGATCCGGTACAGGCTCTGGAAGATCAGCCAGTGCACGAAGGCGAGGCCCGCGATGGTGCCGGCGAGCAGCCCGCGCCAATACCAACGTGGGAACGAGGCGCCGGCCAGGAGCGCGACGCCGGAGGGCACCACCACCGGGAAGGCGGCGACGCCGATGAGGGGGTTGGGGAACCCGAAAGCCTCGGCCTGGATGGTCTGCATGATCGAGCCGCAGCTGAGGATCGGGTTGATACTGCAGCTCGGGACGTAGGTCGGGTCTTTCAGCAACGCGACCTTCTCGATCAGAAGCACCGCTGCGGCGAGCAGGCCGATGGCCCCGCCGACCACGTACAGCCAGGCCAGGCGCCGGTCGGTCGCCTCGACGTCAGCGGACGCCGAGGTCACGCGGCCCTCACTGGGCGAGCGCTTCGTCGATATGGGCGGTGAGGTCCTCGAAGCTGGAGATCTCCATCATCTCGCCGTTCAGGAAGAACGACGGCGTGCCGGTCACGCCCAACGCTTGACCGTCGGCCTGGTCCTGCTCGATCTTCGCGAGCGTTGCGGGGGCGTCGTAGACCTCGCGGAACCGGTCCATGTCCAGCCCGAGGTCTTCGCCGTACTGGAAGAACAGTTCCTCCTTGGAGTCGGACTGTTCGCCCCACTCGGCCTGGGTCTCGAAGAGCATCGAGTACATCTCCGCGAACTTGCCCTGGTCGGCGGCGGCCTCGGCGGCGCGGGCCGCGGCTTCGGAGTTGTTGTGCAGCGGAAAGTTGCGCACGACGAACGTGACCTGCCCGTCGTAGGCCTCGCGGAGCTCCTCGATCGCCGGATAGGCGGCACCGCAGGCCTCGCACTCGTAGTCGAGGAACTCGACGAACGTCACCTTGCCGTCTTCCGCCGTGGAGAGGCGCTGGCTGTCGTCACGCACCACCTGCGCCGACGAGTCGTCCGAGGAGCCGTCGGGTGTAGCCGTGGTGGTCTCGTCGTCACCCGTGTTCGCCACGAACAAGGCCAGAAGCCCCGCGGCGAGCACGAGACCGAGCGAGATCTTGACGTTCCTGGTCATGCGTTGGGCTCCTTGTGAGGGGATCGTTCGGCGGGTGCCGTCGATCGGTAGGCGAGCAGGCGAAGCGCGTTGGCGACCACCACGAGGGTCGATCCTTCGTGGAAGACCACCGCAGGGCCGATGCCGACGAACCCGAGGAGGGTGGCGGGAACGAGGAAGGCGACCATGCCGAGGCTGAGGAAGAGGTTCTGGCGGATGATGCCGCTCGCCTTGCGGCTCAGCCCGATCACGACCGGGAGCTTGGAGAGGTCGTCGCCCATCAGCGCGATGTCGGCCGTCTCGAGCGCGACATCCGAGCCGGCGGCTCCCATGGCGATGCCGACCGTGGCGTGGGCGAGGGCGGGGGCGTCGTTCACGCCGTCGCCGATCATCGCCACCTTGCCCTCCTCGTCGCGGAGGCGCCCGATGGCCGTGACCTTGTCCTCGGGCATGAGATCGCCCCAGGCATCGGTCAACCCGACGTCGCGGGCGATGGCGTCGGCAACGGCCTGGCTGTCGCCCGACAACATGATCGCCCGCCGCAC
>CALMIW010000209.1 GCA_937864275.1 uncultured Dehalococcoidia bacterium | reverse complement strand
ACATAAGCGTCCATGGCACCGCTCTCGAGCGCCGCCAGGGGGACGACGTCGACGGACTGGACGGTGTAGGCGTACGAGTCGCCGTTGGCCATGGTGACGTAGAGCGCGTCGCCGGCGACGGCGCTGGTGAGATAGGCGAACGGGCCGTTCCCGAAGCCGATGTAGTTGATGTGGGCGGCGAAGATGCTGTTGTTCCCCGGGTAGCCGGGTTGTCCGAACCGGGCGTACCAGGCGATGCGTTCGGGGCGCGTGGGGTCCTGGAACGTCTCCCTGCCGCCGACGACCGTGGTGTCGCGTGTTTCGACCGGCCACTGGCCGGAGATGTTGGCGCTGCCGAGATAGAGGGATGCAACGGGACCGTTGTAGGGGATTGGCTTGGCGACGGGGGTTGGCGTGGGCACTGCCTCAGCGCGGCTCAGCCCGGGTGCGACGACGCGGTACTTCAGGTCCGGGGCGGGAGATTGGGCGTGCGCGAGGACGAGACTTGCTGCCGCGAATACGGCCCCGGCCAGCGGTAACACGGCGAACCTTCGTTTCATCGCTACCTACTTCTCAGAATCCGACGGTGCTGTCCAGTGCCGTTCGAGACTTGCAGCCAACTCGCCGGGCGCGATGAGCGGAATGTTGTGGCCGATCCCCTCAAACCGTTCGAAGCGGACGGACGGGTTCTCGCGGCGCATTTTCTCCGCGATCTCATAGGGCACCTCGTTGGAGGCGCCACCGTGGATGTAGAGGGCGGGGATCGAAATCCTCCGCCAGTCTGTCCAGTAGTTACGCGACCGCTGTGCGGTGACGCACGCCGTCAGGGCCTCGCGCGATGCCCTCCACGTGAGTGAGCCATCGGCGTGAGGCTCGAACCGGGCAAGGAACACCCGCTCATCCTCGGGCGTAGGCTTGCGGTTGCGAAAGCCGAAGGCGAGCGCGTCCGGCCTGCTGGCGAACCGCTCCGGGCGGCCCTGGATACCGCGGACGGTCGCGCTGATGTTGGCCTTTGACGCCTCGGGGCCGATGTCGACGATTGCGACACTGCGGAGAAGGCGAGGGTGGCGGGCGGCGAGGACCAGGGCGACGCGAGCACCCATCGAATGGCCGACGAGGTGGACCGAGCCACCCAGACGTTCGATGACGGCGCGCGTATCCGACACCATGTCGCTTGCGGAGTAACCCGTCGCGGGCGCGGAGGACTGGCCATGGCCGCGCTGGTCGATTGCGACATAACGTCGAGTTTGAGGCAGGTTCGCGACGGTCGCGGACCAGACCTCGGCGACCGCGGTGAGTCCGTGGAGCAGGAGGACGGTCTCGCCGCCGGCGCCCCAGGTGAGCGCTCGGAACCGCAGCGCACCTGCCTCGATGAACGAGACGGACGCCTCGCTCAATCTTCGCCCAGGTACGAACGGCGGACGGCGTCGTTGGTAGCCAGTTCGGCGCCGGTGCCCTGGAGGGTGATGGCGCCGGACTCGAGCACGTACGCGCGGTCGGCGATTTCGAGTGCCATGAGGGCGTTCTGCTCGACGAGGAGCACGGTGGCGCCCTGCTGCCGGATCTGCACGATGGTGGCGAAGATCGTTTCGACCAGCAGCGGTGAGAGGCCCATCGAAGGCTCATCGAGGAGCAGGAGCGTCGGCCGTGCCATGAGGGCGCGTCCGATGGCGAGCATCTGCTGTTCGCCCCCGGAAAGCGTTCCCCCGGGTTGGCCGAGCCGCTCCTTCAGGCGAGGGAAGAGCGAGTAGACGCGGTCCAGGTCGCCGGAGAGGTCGTCGTCGCGCTGG
>CALMIW010000208.1 GCA_937864275.1 uncultured Dehalococcoidia bacterium | reverse complement strand
GACGGAAGACCGCCTCCACACCGGCGGCCAGGCCGAGCCGACCCGCGGAGATCAGAATCACAAAGACCACGAGTGCGGCGGGCAAGAAAACCCGCCGGGTGAAAGGCGCCATGAAGTCCCCCTGGGACCTTCAACGCACCCCGCCGGCGTGTGGGAATGGCTGAACAACCGCGTCTCGACCCGCTGTTGCCTGCCGTAGGTTCTGCCAGTTATGGCCGAAACAGCCCATTAAGGTCAAGCTTCGGTCTGTAAAAACAACGTTCCGAGGGGCGAAAGAGTTAACCCCTGTGCGCGGGCCAGCGCGCACAGGGGTTTGCCTCCTGACCAACAACTAGAGAGGTAGAACTAGCGTTTGCCGTGGACTCGCACCGTCGCCGCCGACCAGGCAGCCGCGGGGAGGAGCATCGCCGCTGAACAGGTCACGAGCAGCAGCGCGAAGAGGTTGAGGGAGTTGGAAGCCGTAGCCGGCGGCGTGTTGCCGACACTCGGCGGGAGCGGGTTGCCGGGGCCTTCCTGGCGGGTGCCGCGAACTTCGCTAATCGGCGTCTCGCCGGGGAGGAAGCCGTCACCGGCAGGACCCGGGGCGATGGTGTCGACCGGGATGGAGACTCCCGGGGCAACGGGGAGGTCCGGGCAGGGAGCGATCGAGAAGCTGACAGTGGTCACCGCTGCATCCAGAAGAACCGTGGTCTCTCCGGAAACCGGGGCGGCGATGGCGTAGTGCACGCCGGCGGCGCACGCGGTGGCCGTGTCGCTCCCGAGCAGCTGGCGGACAGTGTAGAAGCCGTACGGGAGCGCGCCGGTGGCGATGCTGCCCGTGGCGGCATCGCCGCTGGTGTTGGCTGTCAGCGTGGTGACCACCTGGCCGGAGGCCGAGAGCACCTGGAAGCGCCACGTTCGGGCAGCGGCATCGGGGCCGGCGTCCAGCGTCACTGCGACGTTCACTTTGCCCATCATGGCGAACCGGGCCTGGCCCGTGGCGAGCACTTCCGACCCGTTGCGGACGGTGAGGCGGGCGGTGCCTTCGTTGTCCCGGGGGACGAAGACGGCGCCTTCGGCGATGTTCGCCGCGACCGGGTCGATCGAGGCGACTGCGGCGAGCGTGCCGCCTTCGACGTCGAAGTCGAAGCTGGGGAGGGAGGCAGTCTGGCCCTCGACGCGGACGCGGAACACCGCGATCTCACCGACGGGGATGGTGTCGGCTGCCGGGGCGACCGAAACGGTGTAGGCGCCCGCGGCCGAGGCGGATTCGCCGGCGGCGAGGGACACACCGAACACCGTTAGTGACACGAGGGAGGCAACAACGAGGCGAGCGATTCGAGTCATGTCAGCCGTAACGTGGTCCAGGATGAACGTGGAGGGCAGTTCGCTTCCCGGGCGAACGTTCCAGTTCTCTTCCTGCCACCTCTTCGTATCTGGCTGTCCACTACTCGACCAATTCAGTGAACGCAACGTGACGATACCGCAGGGTGTCAACAGTCCGCCATATGAGAGGCGTTAGAACGCAACCGCGCGGCCACGTTCCGATACCCCGTTTGTCCACCGGCGGGAGTAGGCGTTCCCCCGAGTCCGCACTCCACCTGAAGGTGCTAGATTCCGGGGGTGATCCGCGTACGCGCAGAAGAGCACCGCTACCTGGTCACCGCGAGCGGGCGGGACGAGGCGCTGGTACGGCGCATCCCTGGTTGTCGTTATGTCGCCACTGCGGAGGCATTGCTGCTCCCGCGACAGCCCGGGACCATCCTCGCGCTGGACCGGACGTTCGGGCCAGACGGCTGGGAGCACGCTGCCGACCTGGCGCTCGAGGTGAGCGAGACCCGCTCGCGCCAAAACGCACCGGCCCAGCAGGAAGCGCACGTTTCGCTGCAGGGGAACGAACTGTCGGTGGAGTGCGCCTTCGGAGACAAGGAACTGGTGAAGCTCGTCCCCGGGTATCGCTGGTCGGCCCCGCAGCGGAAGTGGTTCCTGCCGGCGAGCCCGATGGCGCTGGAGATCCTGCGAGAGCAGTTCGGGCCGCTGCTCCATATGGAAGAGGCGGCAGAACGGCTGATCGAGCTTCGCCGCATCGACGAGGAAGCGGCAGCTGCGCGGGCCAGCACCGCGCCACAGCCACCAACGACGCCCGAACCGGCGGCGCACAGCCAGCCGGGCGCCGAAGCGCCGACCCGGGCGGAGGTGGCGCCGCGCGAGGCGGATGAGCAGCAGGCCCTCGAGCCGATGCCGGCGGCGCTGGTCGAACGGCTCACGACCGCGATCGTCGCCCTCGAAGGGGCGATCCAGCGGCTGACCGAACGGCTTCCGGCTGGACTCGAAGCGCCGTCCAGCGACATCAGGGCGGCCCAGCCGCCTGAACTGAACGACACACCCACGCCGCCCATCGCAGACGGGCAGTGGCGCGAGATGCTCACGCTCGCGGAGACGGACCCGGCAGAGGCCCTCCGGCGGCTGAGCCCACAACTCCAGCTGGCCGGCGAAGACAGCCTGCCGGCACTGCGGGCGCTCAGCGGCATCGCCGCCTCCCTTGCCGGCCAGCACGCCGAGGCACTCACCTACCTGAGGAAGGCAGAAGAGCATTCCGCCGTGCCGCTCGACCCGGAGCTGCGCCAACGCGCGCGGGCCGCTTACCGCGACTCCGTCCTTACCCTGATCACGGAGCAATGCGGGCCGCAACGGCCGATCGCCTCTCTCGAGGGCCTCGAGGAACTGATGCTTGCCGAGCTCGTGCACGATTCGGGCTTCGACAGCGCGAAGCTCGCCGGCCGGGAGACGCTCGAACTCCTGAGCTTCCTCATGGACGACGCCCACCTGCGCTCATTCGACGGGGCCCTGAGCGACCATTGCCGGCTGCTCCACCTCCTTTCGGTAGCACGCGGCGGACGCTGGATGGCGGGAGAGCGGGTCATCGAGATGCTCCGCCACCGCGAACTGACGGACGACGGTTTCGGACTCGGTCTGATCGTGCTCGCGAACACCGTTTTCGAGCGGCCGTGCATGGACGAGTGGCTGATGCGGTGGCCCCCCGAGAGCTCCGACACCGGCTTCGACGACCTGCGGTGGATCGTTTCGAGCGGCATCCCTCGCCTTCGTTCGGTGGGCCGGGACATCGCCCCAGAAGCAGCCCTTGCCATGCTGGGGCTCGTCTCGTCCGCGCCGGTGGACACCGCCCACATGAATGAGCGGCGGGAACTCGTGCGATTCATCCCTCCCGGCGCCTCGACGAGGCGGTACGCGGAGTTCCTGGCGGCTTTCCAGCTGGCCGCGGCCGGCCACAAGCGGGTCGCCCAGGATTTTCCGGGGTACCTGCAGGTGCTCGCGGAATCCGCGCTGCACGTCTCCGCGGGGCACCTCCTCAGCGTCTTCGTCAGCGACAGCGGCGGCGCGGGAAGCACGACGCGGCGGATCGCGGAGGAGGTCTTCCTGGAATCGGCGCTTCGCCGGGGCGTCTCGGACCCCGCGACCGAGGTGCTGGAGCTCCTCGACATGCTCGCGGAGAGCCCGAAGGGCGACAACCTGATGAACCAGCTGGGCCGGTCGGTCGAGGAAGACGCGTTCCCGGGCGCGGGGACGTTTACCCACAGCCAGCGACTCGCGCTTTTCGATCGCGCGTTCCGGCAGGCCCTGAAGGCCGGACACGACGTCGACTGCATCGAAGCGTTCGACCGGCTTGTCCGCGAGATGGTGAAGCACGGCGAAACCGAAGCCCTGCGGACGCTATGCATGGGGGTACCGCCCGGCTTCAAGCCGCTGCAACTCCCGGTCGGGCAGGCGCTGCTGACGCTGCAACTGGAGGCGGGGGAGCCGTTCGAGGCCACAGCCGAAACCGTGCTGCGCCAGTGCGACCCGGGCGACCCGAAAGACGAGGGAACCCACGAACTCAAGGGCCTGGCGCTGGCGTTTCCCAAGTTCGGCGCCTTCCTGAACGCGCGCGAGCTGCCGCCGAAGGAGGTCGACCCGAGCCTGCTCGTGGGCAAACGGCTCGTGGTGGTGGGCGGGCACGAATGGCTGCGGAAGCTGGCGATGCCGCAGTTCGAAGAATGGGGCGTGAAAGCCACCTGGCTGGACCCGGACGGGGCCAAAAACGGCGGCCAGGCGCTGGACCTCGCATCGGGCAAGGCAGACCTGATCATCGTGAACACGGCGTGTATCAGCCACGCCGCGAGCGGGCGCGTGACGGAACAGGCGGCGAAGGCGAACACGAAGTTCGCGTACCACAACTCGCGAGGCGTAGGGGCGCTGCTTTCCATCGCCCGGGAATCGCTCGCCGACACCGAGCCCCCGGTGACGGAGACACGGGCACAGACGAAACACGACCGCCGCAGGAAGCTCGTGCGGTAGCGCCCCTTCCCTGCCTGTCTGTTACGATCGGCGTTCCCGCATTTCACTCCTCCAGCACTCCGGAGCAGCCTTTTCATGAGTCAACCGCGCACGGTCATCCAGAAGATCTGGGACAACCACCTCGTCCACAGCGAAGCTGGCAAGCCCGACCTCCTCTACATCGACCTCCACCTCGTCCACGAAGTGACCTCGCCCCAGGCGTTTGAGGGGCTCCGGCTGGCCGGCCGCAAGGTCCGCAGGCCGGACCTGACACTCGCCACAGTCGACCACAACGTGCCGACGATCGACCGCGACAAGCCGTGGACGGACCCGCTTTCCGTGCAGCAAGTCGAGGTGCTGCGAAAGAACTGCGAAGAGTTCGGCGTGCCGCTGTTCGGCGTTGGCGACATTCGCCAGGGCATCGTCCATGTGATCGGGCCCGAGCAGGGCCTGACGCAGCCCGGGATGACGATCGTCTGCGGCGACAGCCACACGGCGACGCACGGCGCGTTTGGCGCGCTCGCTTTCGGCATCGGCACGAGCGAAGTCGAACACGTGCTCGCAACGCAGACACTGCCGCAGGCGAAGCCGAAGACCATGTCGGTCGAGGTCGACGGCGAACTCCACCCGGGAGTCACCGCGAAGGACGTCATCCTTGCCGTGATCCGCGAGATCGGGGTAGCCGGAGGCGTTGGGCACGTGAT
>CALMIW010000207.1 GCA_937864275.1 uncultured Dehalococcoidia bacterium | reverse complement strand
GGCCGGCCGCTCCTGCTCCTGACGACCACGGGCGTGAAGAGCGGCGAAACGCACACCACGCCGCTTGTGTACTCGAAGGACGGCGACCGATACGTCATCGTCGCCAGCATGGGCGGTGCCCCGAAACACCCTGCCTGGTACTTCAACATCAGGGCAGACCAGGACGTCACCCTTGAAATCGGCACGGAGAAGTTCCAGGCAACGGCCACCATCGCTGAGGGTGCCGAGCGCGACCGGCTCTACGAGAAGCAGGCCGAGGCAATGCCCGCGTTTAACGACTACGAGGCGAAGACCGCGCGGGTCATCCCGGTGGTCGTCCTGGAGCGGCGGTAGAGAGGAATTGCGCAGTGGCGGACGTCCCGGTCACCCACCGCATTCAAGCCAGGGCGGTTGAACTCCTGGAAGGACACGCCGAAGGGATCCACTGGGCGGACCTCAACAGGCTCATCATCGAGTCAGACCGGGCGTTCCGTCCTAAGACGGTGAACGGCACGGTCTGGAAGCTCGAGGAGAAGTCCCGGCACCGGGTGTACAAGCCGGAGAAGGGGCTCTTCCGGCTGACAAAGTACCGGTGAAGTGGCACAGCGCCCCTCTCGCTAACGTGCCCCCATGGGCTGGAGGTAGTCCAGGGCGGCCCAGCCTTGAAGGTTGCCTGGAGCCGTGACCCTGGCCCACGTCTGACCACCGGCTTCGCTCCGCTCCCCCGAATCGACGAATAGAACGTTGTCCACGAAGCACTTCAGGACCGGCGCAGTGGTGCTGTGTGCTTCGCGGAGGTTCAGGCAGTCCCCGGCGCCGCTGACGCGAAGCACTGGGCAGGCGAGGAACGCCTTAGGGTCGAAGATGTCGTTGGGGTCGTTCCCCGCGAGTCCCGCGATGGGCGAGACAGTCCGCTGTTCGAGGTCCACCAGCACCGCCGTCCGCGGAAAGCCCCCCAGCTCGCGAGGCGGGTCCAGGAGCAGGGCCTTTGGGTTTCGGCCGACTCAGGACGCCGCCGCGAGCGTATCCGCGACCGGGACGCCCAGCCACAAGCTGCCGCCGGGAAAGGCGACCAGTTCGGCGGCACCGCTGCCGGTAGGCAGGAAACTGAATACGGACGAGCCTTCGTTCGCAAGCGGGTGCGCCGCGTCCTCCTGCTGTACACGCAGCAGGCCACCGGGAAGCTGGATTTCGGTGTCATACTGTGGAAGCGTCGAGACGTCGAAGTCGGTGCCCGATGGGTACAGCCGATAGGCGGTTTCGCCGCTGGCCGGGTCCTTGGGGTAGGCAACCAGCACTTCGCTGCCGATGAAACGGATGACCGAAGACCAGGCGGGAAGCTCCAGGAGTTGCCGCCACGAGACGCCGCCGTCGTCGGAGAGCGTAACAGCCCGGTGTCGTGTGTCGGCCGTGCCGTCGTGCGTCTTGCCGCAACCTCGGCCGCCTTCGGGGATGCACCAGAGCACAGCGAAGCGGCCCGAGCCGTCGGTGACGAAATTGCCATACGGGTAGCCGCCATCGATGCCGGGCATCGAGTCCGGGCTCAGCTTTTCACGCACCCACTCGCCATTGTCGTCCTGGGCGAACCGGTACAACTCTCCGCCAACGCAGACTCCGCAGGTGATGGTTGTGTAGAGCACCGAGCCCGTTGGAAGTTCCCGCTCCGGGGCAGGCACGAGTTCGTACACGGGTTGGCCGTTGAGCTGGCCGATGGGGCCCGGGGTTACCGAAGCCGGGACGGTTGGGGTGGTGGGGGTCTGCCCCGGAGTCGGTGTGGTTGGGGCTGGGGTCTCTGTGCTGTCGGGGATGGTCTGGCCGGCCTCGTCGCCGCCGCGTGTGGTGAGAAGGAGGACCACGAGCACCGACACGACTGCCAGCCCACCGCCGGCGGCAGCGGTCCAGCGGAGCGCAGGGACAGCAACAAGGCCGCGGACAGTGCGGACGAACCGTGCGGGCAGCCGGTTCTCGCGCCGCCAATAGGCCGCGGCAGCTTCGCGGCTCGAAACCCCGAGGATGCTCATGACCTCGCTGACGTGCCACTTGGCGCCGTCGAGGGAGATGCCGAGTTCACGAGCGATGTCGGGATTCGTGTGGCCCCGGGCCAGGAGGCCAAGCACCTCGCGCTGCCGCGGCGTCCAGGGGATCTCTATGCGCTCCATCTCGTTCACTTCACTACGGCGAGAGTACGCCTGGGTGTTCCACCCGCACCTACCCGATTTTACCTAACACGTTTACGCATGGCCGAGCCCGCAATCACTTCTTTCACTCTCCCTAACCATGTCGTACTCTCTACTAACTGCGGTTTACGCCGGAGGGAAATCGGCCTACCAGCCAACCCTCCTCGCCTTAAGCCCGCGGACCTGGCCCACGGCCACCCGCGAGCAGCCACGACCGAACGGCGTGGCGGGCGCCGGATACCCCTTACCGGGGGCAACGCCGGAATCCATGGCTGCCGCGGGGAAGGTCCTTCCTGTATGGCGCGCATGACTGGCGCACAGATCGTGCTGGATAGCCTCCAGCGCGAAGGAGTCGACACGATCTTCGGATACCCCGGAGGCGTCGTGCTCCCCCTCTACGACACGCTCCCCCAGTTCCCCGGCATCCGCCACATCCTTGTCAGGCACGAACAGGCCGCCGCCCACATGGCCGACGGCTACGCCCGCGCCAGCGGACGCATGGGGACCTGCCTCGGCACCAGCGGCCCCGGCGCGACGAACCTCGTCACCGGCATCTGCACCTCCTGGATGGATAGCACGCCGGTCTTCGCCCTCACCGGCAACGTCTCCCGCTCCCTCCTCGGCAAGGACGGGTTCCAGGAAGCCGACATCACGGGCATCACCCATTCCATCACCAAGCACAACTACCTGGTGATGCGCCCCGAGGAGATCGCTCTCTCCATCCGCGAAGCGGCCCACATCTGCACCACCGGCCGCCCCGGGCCCGTCCTCGTCGATATCCCCAAAGACGTCTTCCAGGAATCCGCCGAATTCGAATGGCCCGAGCAGATCAACCTCCGCGGCTACAAGCCGACGGTGGAAGGCCACTCCGGCATGATTCGCCGCGCCGCCGAACTCATCGACCAGGCCGAACGCCCGGTCATCATCGCCGGCCACGGAGTCATCTGGAGCGATGCCCAGGCCGCCCTCGTCGAACTCGCGGAGAAAGCCGGCATCCCGGTCATCACCACCTTCCTGGGCATCGGCGCCTTCCCGGAGGCGCATCCGCTCAGCTACGGCTGGCTCGGCATGCACGGCATGTTCTACGCGAACATGGCCGCCGATAAGGCCGACCTCGTTGTCGGCGTCGGCATGCGCTTCGACGACCGCGCCATGGGGCGCTTCAAGGACTTCAACCCCGGCGTCAAGATCGTCCACATCGACATCGACCCCGCCGAAATCGGGAAGAACTTCCCCGTCACGGTCCCCATCGTCGGCAGCGCTGCGAACGTGCTCCCCCGCCTGGCCGAACAGGTGAAGGAAGCGAAGCACCAGCCGTGGATCCGCTGGATCGACCAGTGCCGCGAAGAACACCCCAGCCTCCACATCCGCGAGAGCCGCCGCATGCTCCCGCAGTACGTCGTCCGCACCCTCTACGAAGAGACGAACGGCGACGCGAACATCGTCACCGGCGTCGGCCAGCACCAGATGTGGGCCGGCCAGCACTACTTCTACAAACGGCCCCGCCAGCTCATCAGTTCCGGCGGCCTCGGCACCATGGGGTTCGAACTGCCCGGCGCCATCGGCGCCCAGGTTGCCTGTCCCGAAGCCGAAACCTGGGCCATCTGCGGCGACGGCGGCTTCCAGATGACCATGCAGGAGATGGCCGTCCTCGTCGATGAAGGTCTCCCGGTGAAGATCGCCATCTTCAACAATGGCTACCTCGGCATGGTCCGCCAGTGGCAGCAACTCTTCTACGACAAGAACCTCGTCTCGGTCGCCATGACGCAGCCCGACTTCGTGAAGCTCGCCGATGCCTACGGCATCCGCGGCATCCGGGTGGAAACGAAGAGCGAAGTCGCAAGCGCCATCCGCGAAGCCCGCGCCCACAAAGGCCCCATCCTGCTCGACTTCCAGATCGACCAGGAGGAGAACGTTTGGCCCATGGTCCCGGCGGGCGCAGCCCTCTCCGAAACCATCGAGGCCCCGGCCGAGGAGCTTGCCCGATGAACCCCGCAATCAACGGCGCGGTGAAGAACCGCGCGGGACACCACACCGTCGTCGCGATCGTCGAGGACAAGCCCGGCGTGCTCATGCGCGTCTCGAGCCTCTTCCGGCGGCGCGGCTTCAACATCGAATCCCTCACCGTCGGCCATAGCGAAGCCGAGGGCCTCAGCCGGATGACGATCGTCGTCGACGGTTCGAGCGCCCCCATCGAGCAGGTCGAAAAGCAACTCTACAAACTCATCGACGTGGTGAAGGTCACCGACCTGAGCCAGGAGGAGATGGTGGCGCGCGAGCTCGCCATGATTAAAGTGCGCTGCAACAACCTCAACCGCCACGAGCTGCTGGACATCGCCAACGTCTTCCGTGCCGACGTCGTCGACATCGCCACGAACTCGATCATCCTCCAGGTGGTCGGCGACGAGGACAAAATCGACGGCCTGGTGAAGATGTGCGAGCCCTACGGCATCCGCGAACTCTCGCGCACCGGTCGCATCGCAATGGTTCGCGGCACCAAGACCACCACGGTCCACGAGCAGGAACCGGAGCGTATCCGCCAATTCCACGCCAGCCAGGGCCGCCGTGTGGAGGGCGACCTCCCCTTCAGCTCCGACTGATCGTCGGCTCCCGACATCCGCACAGGGGCTCCCGCAAGGGAGCCCCTGTCGTAGGGCCCGTCTGGCCACTTCTCTGACGTCTTGGAACCAGGGCCGGGGCAAGCATACCACGGATGCCCGATTCTTCATGTCCGGCTCAACCCGAGACCCGAGACCGGAACGCCCGCTACACTCCCCTCATGCCGCGGCCAACCCTCGTCGTCGTCAGCGGCCCGAGCGGTTCGGGCAAGACCACTCTGGCACACGAACTTGCCCGGGCCATTGGCTGCCCCGCCATCTGTCGCGACGAAATCAAGGAAGGCATGGTCCACGCACACGGTGCGTTCGACCGTCAGATTGGCGACGAGCTCACGCACGCCACGCTCCCCGTCTTCTTCGAAGTCCTCGAACTCTTGCTTAAAGCTCACGTGACCGTCGTTGCGGAAGCAGCTTTCCAGGAGAGGCTCTGGCGTCCCGGCCTCGATCGACTCGCCCCGTTCTGCACTATCAAGATCGTCCACTGCATCGTCGACGGCCCGACTGCCTACACGCGCCGGCTCGAGCGCGCGGAAGGGAACGCGATCCACGCCATCCACATGGACGCCGCGTCCATTCGCGCCGACCCGGGGGCCGCCCAACGCCACGACGACTTTGTCTTCCCAACCTTCCCCGGCGCACCCGTCATACGCGTTGCCACCAGGGACGGTTACGAGCCAACCCTTGCCGAAATCGCAGCCTCCCTAAGCGGGAAGAATCCCCAGAGCTAACACCGACGCCGGGCGCCTGCTCCTACACCAGCGAGTTCCCCTCGCCCTCCAACCCATGCTTCTTCCGCTCCTGCGCCTGCAACCCGCCGATTGTCTCGGCGCTCCGGTTGTAGATGTCCGGCACGTCCCATCCGTTGATCCCGGCGTAGGTGTCGATTTGGCTCCGGTGGTGGATGTCGTGCTCCATCATCATGAGGAGCACGCGCCAGCCCGGCAGCGTCGCGTCGGTATCGATCATGTCCACCCGGCGGTCGAGCCATTCTTCGGGCGTGCCGGCGATCTTGGCCCGGAACTCCTGGAAGCTGGCATCCAGGGCCGGCAGCCACTTCTCGCGCGATGAGACGTCGGGCGGTCGCGGGCTCAACCATCCCTCCCCGGAGTAGGCACTCGCGAAGTACAGCCGCGACCCGCACATGTGCCCAACAAGCTGGTTGAGGTCCCACGCCTGCTCCCCCTCGCCGGTCGCCGGTCGCCAACCGTCGGGGGCGGCCGGCAGCGCAGCGATGTCGCGCGTCGCCCGCCGGTTCACGCCTTCGAAGTACCGCAGAAATGCCTCCACGTTTCGGAACATCGTTCACCCCGCACGCTTGTACCCGCTCTTGCCGAGCCATACGCTACGCCCGGCGCCCCAAGACTGCACATGCTGAAAATCGAGCTCTCCTACCGCGGAATGGTCGCAGCCGGGCTGGCCCTCATTACCCTTTGGGCGCTCGTCAACCTCTTCTCGGTCTTCCTGCTCGTTGTCACCGCCTTCATCTTCATGGCGGCGCTGCTGCCCTATGTCGAATGGCTTTGCCGCCACGGGTTCAACCGCGTCGTGGCAGTGCTCGTCATTCTCCTTGTCGTCCTGATCTCACTCGGCAGCGTCATCGCCATCGTCGCCCCGGCGATGTTCGATGAGTTCCGCGATCTTCGCGACAACCTTCCCCAGTACGCCGAGGACTTCGAAGTCTTTATGGGGGACTTTGGCTTCGATACCGAGCGCTGGGACCTCCCCGAGCGCGCTCGGGAAATCAAGTGGGACGAGGTGATCAGCGGGAGCCAGGCGGTCGACTTCGGACAGCGCGTGGTGTTCGGCGTGATCTCCGGGTTCACCGTCGCGGTCCTGACGGCTTACCTGCTCGTGGACGTCCAGCGGCTCCGCATCTTCCTCTTCCGGTTCGTCCCGGACGGCCGCGAGCGAGAGGCGCGGCACTTCCTCCAGGCGCTCAGCCGCGTCGTCGGTGGGTACGTCCGCGGCCAGCTCATCACCTCGCTCATCATCGGCCTCTACACCACGGCCGTCCTCCTCATCGTCGATGTGCCCAATGCCGTCGCCTTCGGCGTGCTCGCGGCCTTTGCCGACATCATCCCGCTCGTCGGCGCGTTCATCGCGATCGTCCCGGCCGTGGTGGCAGCGTTCCAGGAGTCGCCCACGCAGGCCGTCATCGTCCTCGCCGCGCTGCTCATCTATCAGCAATTCGAAGACCGCGTTCTGGTGCCGAAGATCTACGGTCAGACGCTGAACCTACCCGCCCTCGTCGTGCTCGTCGCGGTACTCGTCGGCGGCGAGCTCATGGGCATCGCCGGGATCCTTCTCGCCCTCCCCACAGCCGCCGCCGCACGCGTGGTCCTCGACTACTACCTCGACCGGCGCGAAGGCGGGACGGGCATCCCCGAAGCGCTCGAAGACGGAGAGGTGATGGCCCCGGATGAGGCGCCTGCGTAAGTTCCTCTCTTCTATACCCTTACGTCCGCCGCGATAGACTGGCGGAAAGCCTATGAGCGCAAGCGCCACCACAATGCAGGATGCCGACCGCGGCCGCAGGCCTACGTTTCGACTCCACTACGCGTCGTTCGAATCCCGTGTCGCTGCCGGCGCCCTGGATGTCCTGGTGATGTTCATCATCGCCGCGCTCTTCGTGACAGCCGGGTCGATCATCGTCCTCATCTCCTCGGACTTCGAGAAAGTCGAGCCTTCCAGCACGGCGCTCAACGCGTTCTGGGTCTGTGTCGCGTGCATCGTGCCTGCGCTTCTCCTCTACTTCTTCATCGGGTTTGCATGGAAGGGCCAGACGATCGGGGCGTCCGTCATGCAGGTCATGGTCATTCGTTCCGACGGCCGCCCGCTTGGCGTCCTCGGGGCATTCGCCCGGGTCGTCGGGTTGCTGGTCTATGTGCTCATCGTCGCCGCCGGCGCCATCGTCGGATACGCCTTCCGCGATAGCTCGGCAATCGCCGCCGCTGCGGTTGGGGGTTCGCTCGTCGTCGCCGCCTTCGGGTTCATCTGGGCGGCCTTCGACCGCCACCGCCGGACCCTCCACGACCGTATCGCCGGGACCATCGTCGTCCGGCTCGTGTAGGCTCCTTGTCGATGTACCCAGCCCCCGATGCCTACGACGTCTCCGTGCGCGATCGCGTGTATGGAGAGGCCACCAGGTTCTCAGAGGGCCGCCGTTCGTTCGTCCTCGTTCTGCTCACTATCTGCGTCTTCGTCTTCATCGTGTCGCTCAGCTGCCGCCAGGCCACCGCCGCGGGCCCGGCCCGGAACGTCCTCGAATCGGGAATCGTCACGCTCACCGACCTCGACCAGTTGATCACCGACGAGGGCCCTGCCCTCCGCAAGCTTGCCGCTGAGTCGGATGACGGGCAGGTGGTGATCCCGGGCTATCCGCTCGATGTCGTCCTCACCCGCGCCGAAGTGGCGGAGAGCACCGATGCAGAGTTGCGGACGCTCATCCTCGAGCGTTCCTCCGCGCTGCTCTACGCCCGCGGTCTCGGTGCCTTCGATCGCACCGGCGATCAAAGCATCCGCCGCTTCTCGATCCAGGGCATCCTCGAGGTCGGGGTGAGCCAGGTCTCCCAATCCACCCACGACCGCGCCTCGCTCTTCGCGATGATTTCCCTGCTCGGCTGCGCCCTCTGCGGGGCAATCGTCGTCGCGAGCGGGAGCGGCTGGGGTCGCATGCGGTCCCTTGGGATGGCCGCCGCCGCCGGCGCCATTCCGGTCTCGATCATGTTCTTCTTT
>CALMIW010000206.1 GCA_937864275.1 uncultured Dehalococcoidia bacterium | reverse complement strand
GCATCTACCCGGCCGTGCAGAACCTGATGCTTGCGGCCCGTGCACTCGGCCTCGGCACCGCGCTCACCACCGTCCACCGGGGCCGGCAGAAAGAGATCCGCGAGCTCCTCGGCATCCCCGAGTCCGTCGAGACCGCCGCGCTCATCCCCGTCGGCTGGCCGAAGGGAAAGTTCGGCTCCGGCTTTCGCAAGCCGGTCGAAGATGTGACGTACTGGGAACAGTGGGGCGCCAAGAAAGCATGACCGGGTCATGACTGAACGCGAGCAGAAACTCAGCATCGCGATCGCGTACTGCGCCCGCTGCAACTTCCTCCCGCGTGCGACGTGGGTCGCACAGGAGTTGCTCCACACCTACGGAGACTTCATCGCGGGTCTCACGCTCGTCCCGGAGCACGGCGGAGTCTTCACCGTGACCGTGAACGGGGCGGTGCTGTTCTCGAACAAAGACGAGGGCCGCTTCCCCGAGATCCGCGAGCTCAAGGAAGCCCTCAATCGCTTTCTCGAAGAGGAAGAAGTCGCGACGCTGAAGCGCCACCCGAAGAAGGGTGCGGCGCGATCCGGATCCGGCGCGTGATACATTGGAGTCCGTCATGGACGAGGTTTTCGCGAGGGTGAGCAAGGCAGGGCGCGTGGTCTGCGGGCGACAGCACGCCGACGGCGGTTACTACTGCGACGAGCCCATCGCCGCCGCTATCGTCAGGGTCCACGAACCGCCGCGTTATCCGGAGCGCCGGCTCGTGGCTCTCCCCGGCTGGCGGATGGATCGCAAGAGCATCTGGCGACGAACAACCAGCGTCGAAGACCGCCGCGTGCATGGCCGGGCGCCGGCGAAGCTGGCCGTCACCCCACTCGTCGAGCTTCCGGCCCTCGCCTGCTGCCCCAAGTGCGGCGCGCTCCAGTGGCTGGACGCGACACGTCTGAACGTCGCCCCTCCCTCCGGCGCCAGCCCCGCACCTGCGAACAGGTGGGTCACCCGCGAGGCGTGGCCGGAGGCGTGAGCCAAGTCGTCGTCCGCAAACTGAAGTTCGACGGGACGGTGAAGTATGAGTGGCCCGGGACGCGGTGCGAAACCGGCCGCCCTGGCTGGATCGCTGTGTACCACGCCCCCCGCCGGCATCAGAAGAAGCTCGGCAGCGGGGTCGAAGAGCCCGGGGACCCCGCCCACCTCATCCACTACGTGGGGCTCCTGGCGCCGCTGACCGTAATCCTTGCCTACTCGCTGCAAGGCGAGTTCCTGGATGCGAAATGCGATGCGGCGCTGCCGGGCGTGCTTCGCGGCGATGTCCTCGACTTCGTCGACCTGGACCTGGATGTGGTCGTCCTCCCGGGGTATCAGCACTACGTCCGCGACCAGGAGATCTTCGCGGAGCGGTGTGTCTCCATGGGCTACAGCGAAGAAGCGAAGCGACTAGCACATCTTGGTATCCTCCACGCCCTGCGAAGCGTCCGCAGGCGTCAATTCCCCTTTGACGGTCACGCCGACGCCCTCATCAGGGAGATCCTCGGTGGTACGGGCGGTCGGAAGTGACTAGACTGGACGGACATCGACCCTTGTGAGGGTTTTCACTTGTCTTATTCGATTGTCGAAACCTGCATCGGCTGCACCGCCTGTACCAAGCGCTGCCCGACTAACGCCATCACCGGCGAACGCAACCAGCTTCACGTCATCGACCCGACGCTCTGCATCGATTGTGGCGCGTGTGGAATCGTCTGCCCGCCTGAGGCGATCCTGAACACGGTCGGCGATGTCTGCCGCTCCGTAAAGAAGAACGAGTGGCCGAAAGCCGTCGTCATCGAAGAGAAGTGCATCGGATCGGGCTGCGAACTGTGCATCAACATCTGCCCGTTCGAAGCGCTCAGCCTGCAGCACTCGGACCGGATCGACGACTTCTTCGGCGTCAGCACGCTCGATGAGAAGAAGTGCACCGGCTGCCGCCTCTGCGAGGATGTCTGCGGCTGGGATGCCATCCACATCTTCCCGCTCAAGAGCGAAGTCCTGAAGGACTTCGAGGAGCTGACCCCGGAAGAGAAGGTGATCGTCACCGCAGCCCGCAAGATCAAGGAAGCAAGCGGCTTCAAGGTCTAGCCGGCTGTTCCAGCAAAGCACACGCACGAGGCCCCTCCCAGCCCGCTGGCGAGGGGCCTCGCAATTGGCCGACTACCGCAGCGCGTCGATCCGCTTCGCCAGTTCGAAGTCCCGCGCGGTCACTCCACCGGCGTCGTGCGTGCTGAGGGTGAACGTGACTCGGTTGTACACCCAGTGCACCTCCGGATGGTGGTCGATGACCTCCGCGGTGGCCGCCACCTTCACGACAAATCCGAGCGCGGCTACATGGTCCTTCATGACAAACCGCTTGCTGATCGCGCGCTCGCCGTCCGGCTTCCAGCCCTTCAGTCCGGCCAGGCCCTCCGCCACCTGTTCCGCGCTCAACCTGGT
>CALMIW010000205.1 GCA_937864275.1 uncultured Dehalococcoidia bacterium | reverse complement strand
GACGAGGCCGCCATTGATGTGGTTCAGCTGGGGGCGGGCACCCAGGCGGCCGCGCACGTTGTTCGCCTTCCAGGACGCAGCATCAGGGAAGCTCTGCTTCAGGCCATCCCCTACCGCCGTGAATGTGACGTCTTGCCTGCCGCGGCGCCTGGCGAGCGGATCGAGTTGGTCCTCCGTCGGGAGCGCGCCGTATTCGTCCATCACAAACGCTTCATCGAGGACAACCACGCCAAGGTCGTAGAGGAAGAACGCGGCGGGGTCGTACTGCGGGTGCGTGTAGGGCGTGCGGCCAACGTCGCCGGTATTCGGGTAGCCGTTTCCGGGAATACCCGATTCCACGTCGGCGTCGAACCAGATTTCGACGTGTGTCGCGGGTGCTTCCGTGCAATGCCCCGCAGTCAGGAACAGCGTCGGGGAGATCAACGTGCCGCTGCAGCGCCACATCGGCGCTCCCGCGGCGTCCTGCGCAACCATGAGGCCGACGTAAGGATGACCGTCGCCGTCGGGTTCCCCGTCGGTGATGGCGACCGCAGTGCCGACGCCCGCCGTGACCAGGCCGGCCGCAAGGCCGAGAGCGAGAAGACGTTTACGCATAAGTACTCCTTCGGATACAGCGAACAGCCCTGCCGCTACCGGCCGCCCCTCGCCGCCGCGCACAGTCTTGCGCGAGGCCCGGATGCTATCCGCCGGTGGACATTAAGTGCAGGGAATTTCGCAAGAATTTCGTAAGAAACTGCTCGCAGGGAGAATTGCGCCCCTGGGCTAACGGAAGCCCGCCCGCAGCGCCTCCCGGACGGCCGCTGCCGCCTCCATCACCGCGGATGGCGAATCCTGCACCGGCACGAGGTTGACATGCCGTGCGCCCGCCTCCACGAACGGCGCCAGGTACTCAGCGATTTCCGTCGCCGTGCCGAAGGGCGTGTACCGCTCGAACCGCTCGAACGGCAGCCGGTAGGTGCCTTCCATGCCCTCCGCGACCAGTGCCCGGGCTTCCTCACGGCTCTCCGAGACGCTCGTCCAGTACTGCATGCCGAGTTCGATCTCGCCCGGGTCCCGGCCGGCGCCGGCCGCCGTTTCTGCGATGCGCTCCTTTGCTTCGCGGAAGCGTTTGGGTGTCAGCCAGATGCCGGTGTAGCCGTCTCCGAGGCGGCCCGCGCGTTTGAGCGCCGCCTCGCTTCGCCCGCCGACGAAGATGGGCACCGGGCGGAATGGCTTCGGGTACACCGTCACGTCATCGAGCTGGAAGTGCTTTCCGGTGAAGCTCACGTGGTCCTCGGTCCACAGCCGCTTCAAGACCTGGATCGCCTCGTTCGTCCGCGCCCCGCGGGTGGCGGGGTCCACGCCCGAACTCCAGAACTCGTGCGGGTCTTCGCCGCCCACGCCGATGCCGAGCACGAACCGCCCCATGCTCAACTGGTCCAGCTGCGCCACCTGCAGCGCCACGGGCACCGGGTGGCGCAACGGCAAGAGGTAGACCGCGGTCTTCAGTTCGATCCGTTCGGTCACCGCCGCGGCGGCGGTCAGTGTGATCAGTCCGTCGTTGCCGTATCCGTAGAAGGTCACGTGGTCGCCGGCGATGATGCCGTCGAGCCCGAGGGCCTCCGCATGGCGCGCGGCATCCAGCACCATCTCGCCGGTTGTTCCCACCCGGATGTCCCACGATTTCAACATCACCGAGACCGACGGCGCGCCCATGCGGCCAATCATAGGCGACCCCGTGCTTTCGCCGTTCACCTCCCTCTGGGATAGTCCAGCCATCAGCTTCGGGGGTTTCCAGCCATGACCCAGGGACAGGCCCGCCCGCCAATGGTCTTCGACCGCGCGTTTCTCACCGGCGTCGAAGGCATCACCGAACTCATCTTCGTTCGCCACGGCGAGCAACACATCGCCGATCCGCGCTCAGGCCCTGTCGGGGAAACCTTCGACCCGCCCCTGAGCGAACGTGGCGAACAGCAGGCGAAGGTCGTCGGCGAGCGCCTTTCGGTCGATCGCATCGATGTGGTCTACGCCAGCCCCCTCAAGCGCGCTCTCGAAACCGGCCGTCAGATCGCACGGCACCACCGGCTCGAACCCGTCGTGGTCGACGACCTGCGCGAAGTCGAGGTTTTCCGCGACATCCCGGCCGACCGCTCCGCCATCGACTTCCTCGGCCAGGGCCTCCTCCTCGGCATTCGAGAACGGATGCTCCGCGAGAAGA
>CALMIW010000204.1 GCA_937864275.1 uncultured Dehalococcoidia bacterium | reverse complement strand
GTGGCCTTCTGCCCGGGAGACGAGATCGAGGTGAGCCTGCAGGAGCGGGAGCCAGCGTTCGGGCTCGGCGAGCGACGGAAAGAGCGCCGGGAGTTCGTCCCAAATCATCCTTTGGAGGGTAAATCCCAAGGCGCGTTCACGTAATCGATGGTACATTCAGATCATGACGAATGAGACGCAGAGTGCGACGGTCACTCAGATCACTCTCGGCGAAGCCCTGAACGAATACCTCAGTTCCCTCAAAATCGCCCAACGGCACGAGCACGAACACTACGTCCGCAAGTACGTCGAGCATGCCGACCCGCTCACGCTCTGTTCGAGCCTCAGCGGCAGCCGCGTCGAAAGCTACGCGGAGAGCCAGATCCGGTCATCGGACCCGAACGCGCAGAAGCGCGTCGAAGCGCTCAAGGCCTGGTTCCAGTTCCTGAAGAAGAAGAACTACTGCAATGCCAACTACGGCATCAACGTCCGCGTCCGCCGCACCGGCGGCCGCGCAGGGACTTCCGCCGTCCGCGTCGAAGAAGCGCCGATTGAAATGACCGCCGACGGCCTCGAAGCCCTCAAGAAGGAACTCTCCGAGATCGAATCCAAGGTCCCGGACCTGGTGAAGGCGATCGAGCACGCGCGCTCCGACGGCGACCTTCGCGAAAACGCCCCATACCACGCCGCCCGCGAGGCCCTCGCGTTCACGAACGACCGCAAGCAGCGCATCGAGACGTCGCTCAAGCGCGCCGTCGTCGTCGATGCTTCGGGACGCGACGAAGGCCTGGCCGCGCTCGGTTCGCTCGTCACGGTGACGCACATCGAACGGAACCGGCAGGAGACCTACCAACTCGTCAGCTCACGCGAAGCGAACGCCCGCGAGCGCCGCATCTCGGTGGAGTCCCCCGTCGGCAAGGTGCTTCTCGGCCGGCGCATCGGCGACGAAGTCGAAGTCGAGGCGCCCCAGGGCACGATGCGATACCGCGTCGATAGTGTCGCCCACCCGGACTAGGGACCTTTCCCGTAACTACTGACCCTGGAGGGCTACCCTGCCGTACATACCGGTAGGAAGTAGCGTGCGGCTCGTGGTCGCCCCCGAGAATCGCGGGAACGCCGAAGGATCCCCCCGGGGATTCCCCGATCCCGGCAGGAGACACCGGCCCGCGACACTCCCTGTCGTCGGGAGGTTCGCCATGCTGGTCATCGGAAACGTGAAGTGCCTTCACTGCGGCTTCGAGAACGGCCGTTGGGTGGGGCCGAAGGGCACGCACCTCACGCTGGGCGGCTTGCGAGGCCGCGAACTTGGCCCGGGCGAGGACCCGGCTGCGGTGATCCACTGCGCCCGGTGCGAAGGCCCGGTCTTCCTCGATGACGCGAGCCTCGTGATGAATAGCTACCGTCTGCGCCGCATCCGCCGCCTGCGCGAGCAGATCGCCGCGCTCGACAGCCACCGCGCCGCCTGACCGGTGAGGCTCAGGCGAGTACCTGGGCGGCGAGGCTGCTGATCGCCACGCCGCGCCGCGCCTGCTGGACGTCGTCGAGGAAGCCATCCGTCGTGTAGCCCACTGAGATCCCGGTTTCCGGGTCGCCCCAACCGATCTGCCCGCCCGCGCCGCCGTGGCCGAACGCCCGGGCAGAGGTCGCCTTCCCGAAGCCCCGGATATGGGCGTTCCCGTCGCCGCCGGCCACGACCACCGTCAGTGCCCGGTTCACCGGGTTGTTGAAGATCATGTCCCGATGGAAGTCCTTCGTGCGGACCGTCGTCGCCCACTCGATCGTCTCAGCCTTCATGATCCGGGTGCCATCTGCGGTAGTGCCGCCGTTCACGAGCGGCTGGTAAAACATCGCGAGTTGGGCCGCACCGCCCACGCCGCCGCCGCCGGGCACCCCCACAGCGCGCACCTCTGGCCGGTTGAACGTCTTGATCGCGTCCGGCGTCACTTCGCCCCACCCGCCTGGAGGCGGAGTCGGCGGCACCAGGTGGCGGACATCCGCGACGCGGCCGTTCTCCGAAGCCGGCAGCCCGATGTAGAAGTCGTCGAGGCCCATCGGGTCGAGGATCCGCTCCCGGACATAAGCGCGGAAGTCCTTTCCCGTCTTTCGCTCGATGATCTCGGCGAGGACCCAGTGGGCGCTGGTCGCGTGGTATTCGAACTTCGTGCCGGGTTCCCAGTTCAACCGCCACTGGGCGAACCGCGAGAGTCTCCGTTCCCGGTTGTCCCACTCCGTCGCCGCCATCGGCGCCAGCGGGAAACCGCCGATGTGGAGCATCACCTGCTCCACCGTGATGTTCTCTTTCCCGTTCGTCCCGAACTCGGGAATGATGTCGCTGACCTTCTCGTCGATCGCGAGCAGTCCGTCTTCGCAGACCGTCCACGTGGCCGATCCGACGATCGCCTTCGTGCAGCTGAAGATGGTGTAGAGCGTCCGGTCGGTGGCCGCCACCTACTGCTCGACGCCGTTGTGTTGCACGGTACCGAAGGGGCCCAGGCCCGCCAGCTGGCCCCGCCGCGCGACCGCGACCTGGGCGCTTTTCAGCGTTCCGTCTTCCACGTCGCGCCTGGCGCGCGCAAACAGAGCCTCCAGTTTGGTGCTGTCGACGCCAACGTCTTCGGGTCGGGCGGCGAGATGGTCGGCTGCAGGCATGGATTCCCTCCGGGCTGGTATGCCCGGCAAACGATACAGGCGTTTTCGGAGTTGTGGAGAGTGCCTACGCGCTCGCGCGGTCACTCGGGTACTGCGTGGCCGTCCGGCCGAGCGATGGGTCGTCGTCCGCGCGGTGGGCCAGGTAGACCTGGTAGGCCTGGAAGTGACCGCGCAGCTCTGCCACGAGCTCCCGCAGCGTCGACGAACCCTCGATGAGCCCCTCCGGGAACTGGAGGTGGAGGATGGCGGTGTCCCATTGCCCTTCGACCGAGACGATGCGGCCAGGCAGCCTGAAAGCGACGGATCGGAAGGTCACTTCGAGGATCGCGCTCTCGTTGGCGCGGTCGCTCCAGAATCCCCAGACCAGTGCGCCTCCCAGCGAGATGTCGCACAGCATCGCCGGTCGCGGCGTCTCATCGCCGTCGAGCCGGACACTGATTGGAAACCATGCGGGAAAGCGCGGATGCGCTCTGCGGTCGTTCGAAGCCATCGGTTGTCCCCTGCGCCGGGACCGGGGCATCCCCGGTCGATACGGTGATTATCGAAATCACCGGGCCTTCCTGAAGTCCGCGACACTCCGTGTCGCGCGGCTGCTGTCCAATAGGCTCATGGCAGTGTTCACGAAAATGATTGGATTCCCGACCAGCTACACCCCGGAGTTCGGCCAGTGGGAAATCGACCCGGCCGGCTGGCATCCCGGCTACTTCTACGAGGACCCGCGGATGCATCGCACCGACCCGTTCTGGCAGGACTACCTCGGCGCGCTGACCTCCGACGAGCTTCGCGAATTTCGAGACCAGCACGGCCTCCAGGGCCGTGACCACACGGTCGACGCGGTCCTCGCCAGTGATTGGAAGGGCCGTGTGCTCATCTTCTGCGGCGAGTGGGAAAGCTAGCGACGCGCGTTCTGCCGCTCTCGCGTACGATCCCCGTACATGGCCCGCAAGTTTGCCCACGGCATCGACATCATCGAAATCGACCGCATCGCCGACGTCGTTTCCCGGCACGGCGACCGTTTCCTGAACCGCGTCTACACGCCCGACGAGATCGCCCACTGCCGCGGACGCATCCCGGAACTGGCCGCGCGCTTCGCCGCCAAGGAGGCGGTGATGAAGGCGCTCGGCACGGGCGTGCGCGGCGTCGGCTGGCGCGACATCGAGGTCCTCCCCAATCGCCGCGGTAAACCCCTGGTCTTCCTCTACGGCCGCGGCGCCAGGCGCGCCGAAGATATCGAACTGCGCGGCCTCGAGATCTCGATGACGCATTCCAACGAGCTCGCCATGGCTTCGGTCGTCGGCGAACGCGCGTTGACCGAGATCGAAGACACACCGCGCAGGGGCGAGAACGCCCTCCGCCTCATCCGCGAAAAAGGACTCCGATGAAACTCGTCACCGCAGCCCAGATGCGCGAGCTCGAACAGGCGGCCGTCGCCGCCGGCAGCTCCGAAGAACAACTGATGGAAGAAGCCGGCCTCGCCGTCGCCCAGGAAGCCTGGATGCTTCTCGGCACCCTCGAAGGCCGCCGGATCGTCGTCCTTGCCGGCCCGGGCAACAACGGCGGCGATGGCCTCGTCGCGGCGCGGCACCTGTTTGATTGGGGCGCCGACCTGACCGTGTACATGCCGGGAGGCCACCGCCGCGAGGAACGCATGGAGGAGATCCAGAAGCGCGAAATCCCGGCCATTGATGGGCGCGAGGACGCCGGCCAGGCGCTGCTCGAACAGGTCCTGATGGGCTCCGACATGGTCATCGACGCGCTCCTGGGGATCGGCCAGGCTCGTCCCCTCGAAGCTGGCGAGCCCATCGCCGGCGCGCTCCAGAAACTCGCCGCGGCCCGCGCGAGTTACCAGCCGCCCAAGCTCCTCGCCGTCGACTTGCCGACGGGGGTCAACGCCGATAGCGGCGCGGTCGACCCGCTCGCGGTCGAACCTGACATGACCGTTACCTTCGGCCTCCCGAAGGTGGGTATGTACCAGGCGCCGGCGAGCGCCATGCTCGGCCGCGTGCAGGTCATCGATATCGGGATACCGAAGGCTGCCCAGGAAGCGGTCAAGCTCGAACTCCTCACCTCTCGCTGGGCCCGGACGAACCTGCCGGCGCGCCCGGAGGATGCGAACAAGGGCACGTTCGGCAAGGTGCTCGTCGTCGGCGGGAGCCGCCGCTACGTCGGCGCGGTCCAGTTGGCGGCAACCGCCGCCTACCGCGCCGGCGCCGGTCTCGTCACCGTCGCCGCGCCCGAACGGGTGGTGGAACTCGTCGCCGCCGCCGCCCCCGAAGTCACGTGGCTGCCCCAGCCGGCATCGGAAACCGGGGGGCTGCCGGGCGAGGCCGCGATCGCCCTTCGCAACGAATGGCCGGGCTTCCGCGCCGCCGTCCTCGGCCCCGGACTTGGCGACGACGCGGAGACGCGCGCCTTCACCTGGGCTGCGCTCCCGGACCTCGCCGACCTGGCGAACGGTTCTGTCATCGACGCGGATGCGCTCAACGCCCTCGCCTCGATGCCCGACGCGCCCGGGCGGGTCCCCGCCAACGCCGTGCTGACGCCCCACCCGGGCGAGCTCGCCCGCCTGATGAACACCACCGTCGCCGATGTCCAATCGCGCCGGCTCGGAATCGCCTCCGAGGCCGCCGTGAAGTACGGCTGCACCGTCGTGCTCAAAGGAGCTCACAGCGTCATCGCCTCGGCCGACGGACGCACGACGCTGAGCCCGTTTGCGAACCCGCTCCTGGCCACCGCCGGCAGCGGCGACGTCCTCGCCGGCATGATCGGCGGCTACCTGGCCCAGGGCGCGGCGCCGTTCGAAGCCGCCTGCCTTGGCGTCTATTTCCACGGCGCCGCCGGCGAAATCCTGCGCGAGGAGTACGGCAGCGCCGGCCTCCTCGCGGGAGAGATCGCCGCCCGGCTTCCTAAAGTGGTGAAGGACGTAGCGGCGCCCTGATGTACACTCCGGTCGTACCGTGAGCAGCCTCGCTTCCACTGGCCGCCGAGTCGTCGTAACCGGGGTCGGCATGGTTAACGCCCTCGGACATAACGCCACCGACATCTGGGCGAACCTCATCGAAGGCCGCTCCGGCATCCGCCGCATCTCGCTCTTCGACCCAGCCGGCTACGAATCCCAGGTCGCCGGCGAGGTGCCCGACTTCGATCCATCGGCCTATATGGACCGCAAGGACGCGCGCCGCGCCGACCGCTTCACCCAGTTCGCGATCGTCGCCGCCGAAGAAGCCCTCAGGCAGGCCCGCTACGAGCCCGACCGCGCGGACGGCACCGACTTCGCCGTCGTCGTCGGTACCGCTATCGGCGGCATCACCACGCTGATGGCGGAATACGACACTCTCCTGGCGAAAGGCCCCGGGCGCGTCAGCCCCTTCCTCATGCCGATGATGCTGCCCGACATGTCCTCGGGGCAGTTGAGCATCCGCCTCGGCGCGAAAGCCGTGAACTACGCCCTGGTGAGCGCCTGTGCCAGCGGCGCCGACAGCATCGGTGAGGCCGCGAACATCATCCGCCGCGGCGACGCCGAAATCGCCGTCGCCGGCGGCACCGAGGCCGCCATCACTCCGATCAGCATCGCCGGGTTCGCCGCCGCGAAGGCGCTCACCACGGCGAACGACGACCCCGCTCGCGCCTCGAAGCCGTTCGACGCCCGCCGCGACGGTTTCGTCCTCGGCGAAGGCGCCGGGATCCTCGTCCTCGAATCCGAAGACCACGCCCTCGCCCGCGGCGCCACCATCCTCGGCGAACTCGCCGGCTACGGCGCGACCAGCGACGCCTTCCACATCACGCAGCCCGACGAGAATGGCGAGGGCGCCACCCGCGCCATGCGCAAGGCCCTGGCCGATGCCGGGCTCGTCTCCGACGACATCGACTACGTGAACGCGCACGGCACCTCCACCCCGATGAACGACAAGCTCGAAACACTCGCGCTCAAGAAGGTGTTCGGCGAATACGCCTACGAGCTCCCGGTCAGTTCCACGAAGTCGATGACGGGCCACCTTCTCGGCGCAGCGGGAGCGGTCGAGGCTGCCGTCTGCATCCTCGCCATGCAAAACGGCATCATCCCGCCGACGGCCAACTACGAGACGCCCGACCCGGAGTGCGACCTGGACTACGTGCCCAACGTCGCCCGCTCGGCCTCGCTCGAAGCCGTGATGACC
>CALMIW010000203.1 GCA_937864275.1 uncultured Dehalococcoidia bacterium | reverse complement strand
CGAGACCGACGTCGCTTTCCAGATCAGCGACGCCTTCCCCGGTGCCCCACCTTACGGGATCTACGTGCCGGCGGGACTGCGGTACAACGGGCAGATGCCGGCCAACTACACCGAGCCCGCCGGGTCGGCGCCGCCGTTCGCCGGCGCCTGGGGCATGTTCTCGTGGTCCGTCGCGGACGGCAACGACTGGCGGCCGACCGTCAGCGTCGAGAAGGGGGTCAACCTCCTTCAGTGGGTCCGCGGCATGAGCCAGCGCTTCGCGGAGGGAGTCTGAATGAGCGGCCCCACGATCCACATGGCTGGCGGAGTGCTCGCACGGCTCCGCCAACACCTTTTTCCACGGGGCGGTTCCTGCGAGGAAGCCGCCTTCCTGTTCGCGCAGGCTCAATCCACCGACGCCGCTCTGGAATTGCACGTATCGGAGGCGCAGCTGATCCCCCCGGAAGGCTTCGCGTACCGATCGCCCTTCTACCTAGAGCTCACCGACGAGACGCGCGCCGCGGTGATCAAGCGGGCTCACGACCTCGGCGCTGGGCTGATTGAGTGCCATTCGCACCCCGGGCAGCGCGGGGCCTGCTTCTCGTGGAGCGACCTCCACGGCTTCGACGAGTTCGTGCCCCACGCAATGTGGCGGCTGAAGGGCAGGCCGTACGCCGCCATCGTGATGGCGCCCGACTCCTTCGACGCGCTGGTGTGGCGCTCCGCCACGGCTCGCGTCGAGCCAGCGGGGGCGATCGTAACGGAAACGGGCCGCATCGAGCCCACCGGGCTCACCCACAGCAATTGGAGCGAGATCTATGACCGGCAACCGCTTTGACCGTCAGATGCTTCTCTTTGGGGCCGAAGGCCAGTCGCGGCTCCGGGCCGCGAAGGTCGCCGTGATCGGCGCGGGGGGCACTGGCTGCTTCATCATCGCCCAACTCGCCCTGCTGGGGGTTGGCGAGCTCGTATCGGTGGACGCTGACCAGGCGGACATCACGACGCGCAACCGCCACCTCTGCGTCCGCCACGGCGACCCGATTCCAGGAACGTTCAAGGTAGAGGCCGCCGCCAGGATGGTGCGGGAGTTTGATCCCGACATCCGGTTCAGCCCGGTGCCCCTCAGCCTGATGACGCCAGAGGGGTTCGAGGCAGTCAAGTCCGCCGACTACGTGTTCGGCTGCGTCGATCGTGAAGGCGTCCGGTTGGTGCTCACCGAACTCTGCGCCGCCTACGCCAAGCCGTACATCGATGTGGCAACCGGCGTCGAGCCGGGCACCCCGCCGCAGTACGGCGGCACCGTCTGCTGCTCCGTCGGCGGTGGCGGGTGCCTCGTGTGCATGGGCGAGCTTGATGTGGAGGAGGCGGTGCGCGACATGGAGACCCCTGATCAGCAGCGGGACCGCGAAGCCATCTACGGCGTTGCGGCGTCGGCGCTGGGCGGGCGCGGGCCGTCGGTGGTCTCGATCAACGGCGTGGTCTCGTCGCTGGCGGTGACCGAATTCATGAAGCTGTGCACGGGGTTGGGCATGCCGGCGCCGCTCCTGAGGTACGACGGCCGCGCAGCGCGAGTCAGCATCCGCGCGGAGGGACCGAAGCCCGACTGCTACTACTGCAAAGCCGTCTGGGGGTCCGGGAGCGGAGCCGATGTGGAGCGGTACTTGCTGAAGCCGAGGCATTGACGGAAAGTTCGCTGGCGAGCAGCCGAGGCCGCTCGCCGCGTACCATCTGCCCGGCCGAGCTCCGACTCGCCCTCCGCCTGGCCAGTGGCCAGCGTCGGCAAGGGAGAATGCCGCGCGTGGACCCCGACGATCGCTTCCTCTGGGATACCAGGCGTATGCCCGGACGAGGGGCGCGCGGACCTACGCCGCGATAGCGACTTTTTTCACCAAGCGCGCGACGATTTGACTGGTGCACCAGAGTGGTGTATCTTGGTGCACCATGCCACGGAAACGGTCGACCAAGAAAGGGGCGAAGCGATCGGCGAAGGCCGGGATGGTCCGAGTTTCGGTTGGTTTTCAGAGGCCGGATTACGCTGAGCTAGAGATCGTCGCTCGCGACAAGCGCGTCTCTGTCGCATGGGTGGTTCGGGATGCCGTAAGCGGGTATCTGACAGCCAGATCGCCTCTCTTCCGAGCCTCGCCGAACCCCGAGGAGAGCGCGTGACCACTGTTCCCTTGGTTCACCCAATGCCTCGCCGCCCATCCGTTCCGGGGTACGGTCAAACTCTGAGTTCCGCCACGGAACAGCGTGCGCGGTCCGTTCGCGCATGTGTGGAGGTTCTCCGAGTCGACCTTCTGTCGACGACCAGTGATGCTCCCACTTGGCTACCCCTCATTGGGGGCGGGCAGACCAATGTGCCCATTTCACGCGAATTGGCTGCTGGCCTTGCCGCGTGGTGGCTCGCGTCCGTGCGTCTGGTTGCGGTTCTTGCAGGGCGAGTATCAGACAGGTCCGGCTTGCCTGAAGCAGAAGCCTGGTTTCGTGGTCCAACCGAGACTCGATGCCTCTCGGAATTGATTTCGGCTCGCTCGCTTTCCGCGGCTGAGGACCTGCTCCGAGCCGTCGAGCACGACGACGCGCTTCGAGACCTCCTTCCCTATGTGCTTGAGGCTCACGGACCTGGCAGCCGAGCCAGCGTAATGAGGGACCCGGCCACGATGCGGGCGCGAGAGGCGAAACGCGCAACTGGCGTTTACTACACGCCGAGCGACGTGGCGGAGTACATCGTCGCAGAGGCCCTACGGCTACACGGAGGACGGCCCGACCAACTCTCCTACTTTGATCCCGCTTGTGGCAGTGGCGTGTTTCTTCGCGCGGCGTTCGATCTGGTGACGCGTCGCGGGGACCTGCCCGCGGCAGAGGCGACGAGATTCGTCACGGAGCGCCTGTTCGGATCAGATATCGATCCCCTAGCCATCCAAGGTGCCTGCTTTGTACTGCTGGAGCGACTTTTCACACACACTGAGCGGTTCGAGCCCGCTCCATTTTCGGTGTGGAGCTGCATTCGTCGGAATTTCGTAGTTACAGACTCGTTGAGACTATTCGTCTCGGGTGCAACGACTGCACGTTTGCCAACAGTGGGCCTGTTTGATGCAACGCCGAGCACGCCACGCGAATCGGAAGCCGCCGTCGCGGCCAGCATCGGGCAAGGTGAAGCCCAGGAGGGGATGGAGCTTGGCAACCTGTTGCCAGCAATCGCCGAAGGCGCGGACATCATCGTAGGGAATCCGCCATATGCCCCGCTCGGACAGCGTCGAGATGGCGCGGGTTTGAAGGACAGGTTTGCGTCGTACACAGAGGCCCCGAGTGCCGACTGCTATCCGCTCTTCGTGGAGATGATGTGGCGATTCGCACGGCGCGGGCACAGCGCGGCGGGAATGGTGGTTCCGCTGTCGATCGCGTATCACAGCCGCGAGCAACTCCGTGCCTGCCGGAAGGCGATCATTGCCAGTGGCGGCAGGTGGAGATTCGCATTCTTTGACCGCGAGCCTCATGCGCTTTTCGGCGAAGACGTGAAAACGCGAAACGCCATCGTCTTCCGCCAGGAGGCGGCACAGGCCCCCCGCCTAGGCGAGCCAGCGGTTGTAGAGACGGGGCCGATGCGGAAGTGGTCGAGTCGAACGAGGGCCGGACTTTTCAGAGCGATCGACTTCACTCCTCTGGAACGCCCGCGAATTGCCGACGGCATTCCGAAGCTTGGAGGGGCAATCGCCTCGCATGCGTTTGAGCTCCTTCAGCGCTCCCTCCACCATTTCAGTTCAATTCCGCACCAGGTCGTGTCGTTGGCGCCGGCTGCGGCGGTTGAGCCTTGGGACGGCCACCGGGTGCTCGTGGGCGGAACAGCGTACAACTTCCTAAACGTGTTTCGGCCCTATCCGGCTCCGGCTACGACAAAGGCCCCGTGGAGCGAGAGCTCGCTCCACTGCTTTGAGTTCGCCAACGAATCGGACGCTCACTTTGGACTCGCCATCCTCTGCAGTCGCGTCTCGTTCTGGCTGTGGCATGTCGAACAGGATGGCTTCCATGTCACCCGCGAGTTCTTGACAACTCTGCCATTCGGTCGAGCGTCGTTTAACGATCGGCAGCGTCACGAGCTCGCGTTGCTGGGATCGCAGATGTGGGCCGCGATTCAGAGCGATCAAGTCGTCAACGTGAACGGGGGCCGGCAGACAGTCGCGTTCCGCCCGTACAAGTGTGACGAACTCAGGGATGCGATTGACGCAGTGCTGCTCGCCTCAGCAGGCCTTGATTCCCAGTTCCTTCGCTACCTTCAACAGTTCGTTCGCTCAGTGATTAATGCGGACATGATCGACATTCGCGGCCAGACTGTCGTTAGCGGCACCGTCACGGAGGACGCCGACATATGAGTAAAGCCCCAACCACTTCGCACAAAGAGAAGAGCCGCCTCACGAAAGAGGAATGGCGGGAGTATACGAAGACGGTGTGGCACATCGCCAACACTTCTCATCCAGGTCATCCGGCCGTCTACCCGGTCGAGATTCCTCGTCGCCTCATCAAGTTGTTCAGTTTCCACGGCGAAACCGTACTTGACCCGTTCGCTGGCACTGGAACCACGGCCCAGGCCGGGATTCCACTTGGCCGCAAGGTGGTCTGCGTCGATCAGAATCCGAAGTACGTCCGGCTCATCCAGTCGGAGTGCGGCCAGCTCCGCAACGGCACGCTCACCGCTGCCAAGCTTCTTCACGTGGTCCACGGCGACAGCCGCGATCTCAGAACGCTCGAAAACGACTCGGTGTCGCTGATCGTGACCAGTCCGCCCTACTGGAATAAGGCGGACTACGGATCGGGCAAGGCAAACATCGGAAACGTCGATGGATACCGAGAGTTTTTGCGCGCAATCCGACCTGTGTTTGAAGAGTGCTTCCGTGTGCTTCAGCCGGGGAGGAAACTCTGCCTTGTGACGGCGAATGTCAACCAGCACACTGACCACGGCCTACTGACCTTTCCCCTCGCGGCCGACTTCGGCGTCCTCCTCCGCGATTGCGGATTCGTGTTGGTCACCGAGATCGTCTGGTCGAAGGATGGCACGGGGGGGCGCTGGGGGTCAGCAAACGCGCAGCGACCAATCTTCGGAAGTTACCCCTATCCCCCGAATTTCCTTTTCAAGAACGTTCACGAGTACATCGTGGTCGTTTCGAAGCCGCCAGCGAAGCGATCCAAAGGGCCCAAGGTGAAAGCGCTCCGGGATATCATGCATGATTCCGGTACCGAGCTTCCGCACAGGATCGCTGCGATCAAATGAACCTGTACCAAGTCGCACTATCTGGCGTAGACGGCTTCGTGAGAACCGTGGCGACCGGGGATGTCTGTCTTCCATCCTCAAGAGCCTGTGCGATGAGGCGCCCGCTGGAAGATCGGTCTTCGTACACCCGATAAGTAATCTGGCCCTCGGCGCGATCGAAACGGATCACTGGTGCTTGCATCGACTTCGCTTCTGGAATCTCGAGCTTGAGCGTGTTCGTCTTCCCCTTCCCGCGCTCAGGGCGGGTCGCGCTGATCGGCCGACGATGACCGTCGTGGCCGCTGACCACGTGAGTTGCCTGATTGAAGAAGTTTGAGTGGTAGAGCCCGATCGGCACCTGCAGCTGTGTATTCCCTCTTGCGAGGCGAGGCCTCATCAAGAGCACGTTTGATGTCTGGTCCGATGGCCGCGTCGCGACACGAGCTGCTGCAGCCCCCCGTGGGGTACCGACCGCCGAGGCCGCCGGCGCGGCCGCGCCTCCGTCAGGCACAGGCGGCGCGACAACGCGGAGTTTGCCGAAGAGCGGTTGTCGCGAGGACTTCGTCCCACCCTTCGATGTCCCTCGCTGCGCGCGGAGCTGTGCGAGCAAATCCCGTTCTCGCTTCACGTATCCCATCGAAAGCAGGTTGGCCAGCAGCGCGGCATCCAGCTGCTTCGCCATCCCGTGAAGCGGATCGCGCCAAGATTCGAACGACGTCTCCGCATCTACAACCACCTTGGACTGCGGCGTGTCATCAATCGTCAACGCCACCTCGGTGTTGGTGTACAGGCCGGACTCTGTGATGTTGTTGGACCCGACCACAAGCCTGGCGGCGGTGGCGTTGCTGAGCAGGTACAGCTTGGGATGGAAGACTGCGGATTCTTCGTTGTGGAACACATGGGTAGTCGCCGACCCAAACGTCGCTAACGAAAGCAGGTCTTCGAGGCCCTCGAAGGACGTATGGGCGATGTCAACGCCGACGATCAGTCGGATCTCCCCGCCACCTTGTAGGAAAGTACGAAACGTCGGCATCAAGTGCCGGGTTCCCGATCGGCGGACCCACGCCACCGCGGCCTGAAAACGAGACCATCGCCCGGCTGAGAGCTCGTCCAGAAGGTACTTTCCGAAGCGGTGTGCAATAGGCTGATTGAGGAACACTGGCATACAGCGTCTCCGCAGGGTCGCAGCACGGGCGGGACGTCGCCGCGAGTGTGCAGGGCGAGCCATTTCACAGGGATGTTACCCGTGTTCGCATGTCGCGCCCACTGGGTGGTCGCCCAACGTGGCTCCCTGCGGTCTCACGCGCGACAAACCCGGCCGGTTAGCAGAGGGGTATGGGCGAGGGCTGTGTCCCTCGCCGCATGCCACGACACGAAGCGCAGAACATTCCGTCGAAGGCGGGCTCGCTATGCCTCCCCGCTCGCGCTATCGAACTGCTGGCCGCCGCGACGGCCCGGCTTATCGACGCGAGCGCCCACGATTCGGGCGTCAGCATCGAACATGCCGGTCCCTCTGGGGCTGGACTTGAACTCGCGGACCATTCCGCCCTCCGTGGGCCTACGGGTGGACGCCCCCGCCCCGAACCGGGCAA
>CALMIW010000202.1 GCA_937864275.1 uncultured Dehalococcoidia bacterium | reverse complement strand
CGTGAACGGCGGCGCGATGGCCATCGGCCACCCGATCGGTGCCACCGGCGGCATGCTCATCGGGACCGCCATCGACGAACTCGAGCGCAGCAACAAGTCGACGGCGCTGATCACGATGTGCACCGGCGGCGGCATGGCCACCGCGACGATCATCGAGCGGATCTAGTCCCGCTCACCGGCAAACGCAGAAGGGCTCGTCCAAAACGGACGAGCCCTTTCTTCTTGTGGGCGCGTAACCGAATGTCGAAGTCGGTGGACTTCCGGCGCCTCGCCTCACACGGCACTCGCAGTCCGAAATCCGAAATCCCGAATCCAAAATCAGGAAGGCCGCGTCATCTCCAGCGGCACCACCCACTGGTCGAACTCTTCGCTGGTGAGGTAGCCGAGCTTGAGCGCGGCTTCCTTCAGGCTCGTGCCTTCCTTGTGGGCCGTCTTGGCGATGCTCGCCGCCTTGTCGTAGCCGATGTGGCGGTTGAGGGCGGTGACCTGCATCAGGTTCTTCGCCAGGTTCTCCTCGATCTTCGGGAGGTTCGGCTCGATGCCGACCGCGCAGTTGTCATTGAAGGCCTCGCAGGCGTCGCCGAGGAGTTGGATGCTCATGAGGGTGTTGTGGACCATCACCGGCTTGAACACGTTGAGCTGGAAGTTGCCCTGGCTGCCGCCGAAGGCCACGGCGGTATCGTTTCCGAACACCTGCACGCAGACCATCGTCATCGCCTCGGACTGCGTCGGGTTCACCTTGCCGGGCATGATCGAGCTGCCGGGCTCGTTCTCGGGGATGGTCAGCTCGCCGATGCCGTTGCGCGGCCCTGAGGCGAGCCAGCGGACGTCGTTCGCGATCTTCATCAGCGCGCCGGCGAGGGTGCGGAGCGAAGCGCTGGCCGCGACGAGGGCGTCGTGCCCGGCGAGAGCGGCGAACTTGTTCGGCGCCGAGACGAACGGGTAGCCGGTCTCCTTCGCGAAGTACGAGGCTGCGAGGTCGCCGAACTTCGGGTGGGCGTTGAGGCCGGTGCCCACGGCAGTGCCGCCGATCGCCAGTTCGTAGAGGCCCTTCTCCGCGTGGCGGACCCCTTCGAGCGCGAAATCGAGTTGCGCCACCCAACTGCCGACTTCCTGGCCGAGCGTGATGGGCGTTGCGTCCTGGAGATGGGTACGGCCGACCTTCACGATGCCCGAGAAGGCCGCCGACTTCGCAGCGAGCGTGTCGCGAAGTTTCTGGACTTTCGGATAGAGCTGGCGGTGGAGGTCTTCGACGACGGCGATGTGCATCGCGGTCGGGAAGGTGTCGTTCGAACTCTGGCCGCGGTTCACGTCGTCGTTGGGATGGACAGGCGACTTGGAGCCCATGACCCCGCCAGCCATTTCGATGGCGCGGTTGGAGATGACCTCGTTGGCGTTCATGTTCGACTGCGTGCCCGAGCCCGTCTGGAAGACGACGAGCGGGAAGTGCTCCAGGAGCGCACCGGAGATGACCTCGTCGGCGGCCTTCGCGATGAGATCGGCCTTCTCGCGGGGGAGCTCGCCCAGGTCGGCGTTGGCGAGGGCGGCGCCCTTCTTGAGGATGCCGAGTGCGCGGACGACGCTGGGCGACATGCGGTAGCGCTCGACGCCGATGGGGAAGTTCTGGAGGGAACGCTGCGTTTGCGCGCCCCAATAGCGGGAGGAGTCAACCTCGATGGCGCCCATCGAGTCGGTTTCGGTACGAGTAGCCATGCGCGGAGTTTACGACGGGCCGGATGGAAGCGCCGACGGATAGGGACCCCCAGCGGCCCTTGCTATCGATAGCATCGATGAAGTGCTTCCCTTATTGCTATAGCGCGTATACGCTTGTGCCGGACCGGGCATGCGCCCAACCTGCATCGCCTGGCCGGAAAGGTGCTCAGATGCAAAGGAAGATCGCAGCTGAAGTCGTGGGGACGTTCGTCCTCGTCCTCGGCGGGTGCGGCAGTGCCGTCCTCGCGGGAGAGTTCATCGGCGCCCACGGCGTTGCACTGGCGTTCGGCCTCACCGTGCTGGTGATGGCCTTCGCGGTCGGCCCGATCTCCGGCGGGCACTTCATCCCGGCCGTCACCATCGGGCTCGTCATCGGCAAGCGCTTCGACGCGAAAGACGCCCCGTACTACATCGTCGCCCAGGTGGCGGGGGCGATACTCGCGGCCGCGGTGCTGTACGTCATCGCCAGCGGCCTCGATGGCTTCGATGCCGCGGACGGGTTCGCCGCGAACGGCTACGACGACCACTCGCCAAACGAGTACTCGCTGCTCGCCGGGCTTGTATCCGAAGTCGTGCTGACCGCGGTCTTCCTGGTCGTGATCATCGGGGCGACTTCGAAGAACGCCTCATCGACCTTCGCGCCGATCGCGATCGGCCTGGCGCTCACGCTGATCCACCTGATCAGCATCCCGGTGACGAACACCTC
>CALMIW010000201.1 GCA_937864275.1 uncultured Dehalococcoidia bacterium | reverse complement strand
CCGGCCCCAATCCCCCCCCCCCTGCGGCCCCCGCCCCCCGACTCACCCCCCCTCCCCCCACCCACAGACCGACCCCCCCCCCGGCCCCCCCCCCCCCCCCCCGCCGTTACCCCCCGTTGATGGCCCGTCCCGCCGCCACGGGCGAACCTGAGCGGCCAGGGGGATGCAGCCATTTGGTCGGCGGCGCAACTGAGCTAGCGCTTTTTGATCACGCAGGATCTAGACTTTTCCGATATCCGACAAGTTAAGCCTGGAACTCACCACGGCTTGTTGCTGGTTACGTCACGCCTCTCAGCCGCCGCCAGCCGAGCGAGCGGTCGGCTGGAGCACCACGCCACCCGCTCATCGATCTAGCCCGTAATCCGATCGAACACTTCGGTCAAGTACCGCGGGTATCGTTCCAGAATCGCCTCCACGGCGGGTTGCTCTTCGCGCATGGCGTTCCGCACCTCGCTACGCGATGCGATCTCCGGAACGGCTCCGGCGAGTTCAAGGGCGAGGGGCCGGTCGGCGAATCCGGCCTCATACAGAAGGATCGGGGCGCCCGCCGGAAGGCCGTACTTGCAGCGCTTCTGCAAGACCTGGAGCAGCCGTAGCGGTTCGCCCTCGCCGTCATCCTCGGGCGCCAGGAGCTCGAACAGCTCGGCGATGGCCCCGAGCACATGCGCACCATCGAACCCAAGGGCGTTCTCCCCCATCTCGACGATGTGCTCGACCTTCGGCTTGCGCGGTTTCGCACCAAGGCCGATTCGGACACCCGCGGCTGTCATGCTGTCGTGAAGGACCCCAAACGAGTCGCCCGCGATCCAACGCGTTGCGAAGGCTTCCCTTGTCTCGACTGGCCGCCACTTCTGGAACGTGTCGCTCTCGATTCTGGCTGCTATGCACGGCCACACGATGTCGAAGAGTTCGTCGACGTCGGCGCAGCCAGCGATGCGTTTCAGGTTCTCCGCGACCCACTGTTCGAGCGCGACGGTATCCCCGACGCCGAACAATGTCCTGCCGTACACCCGCCTCCTCTCGGCGTCGCCGACGCGCGCGGTGACATTCGCCGCGAGTAGTTCGAACAGCTGGACCAGTTGCCCGCGCTGTTCGGCTGACGCGAGATGGTACGCGAGCGTTCGCTTCGCCAGCTCGCCGACTGGGCCTGCCCCGAAGGTCTGCTCGTCTCCGCTCTCTTCCCAATAGGCCACAAGGAAGCTCTCCACCGCCGCAAGGATGTCTCGTCTCTCCGCCAGCTGCCTTCGCAGCGTCTCCGTCGCAAACCATCTGCGGGTAAGCTCTGTCGCGGCCTCGTCGACCCAGGCGCCGCCACCCTCTTGGTCCGCAACATAGGCCCTCACCACGTCGAGGGGGTCGATGGCCAGAGTCACCTGCCCACCATCGCTCTTCAACGGTCCCAGTACCGATAGCAGCGTGCTCGCGCAGGGCTCCGAGTTGCTCACCTGCAGCAACGCCTTGAACTCGGGCCACTTGCTCTCCGCACCGCAGCGAGTGTCGTACACCTCAGGGTTTGCGAAGAGGACGCTGCCCTCCGTGTGCATGCCCGAGCGACCAGCGCGGCCCATGAGGTTGTGGAAGTCGCGGACCTTGATCCTCTCGCCGCCTTGCTGAGCAGTCGTCACGATGAGGTACCGAATCGGAAGGTTCACTCCCTGCGCCAGGGTGGACGTGCAGAGGATGAACTTGCCGAGGCCCTCTTTGATCGCGTGCTCGACCGCAAGACGCACGCCGTGCGGGGTGTTCCCATGGTGCGTGAACGCACCGATCTTTGCCGCACGGGCAGCAGCCGCACCGGCTCCAAAATTCCGCTCGTAAAGAAAGGCGAGGCGTTCCACCTCGGGACCATCCGAGACTGCGACGGGCATCGGTATCGCGAGCCCACGAGCTGCCACGTCAACGAGGGCCTCGCAGAGGCCTGTCGCTGTATCCTTTCGCCCGCAGAAGATCGCGATCGCACCGTTTCGAACCAACGTGAGCCCCAAGTATAGGGCCACCGACTGGCCGTCGCCCTTCTCGGGGAACCGGCGCTCCTTCGTCTCTCTCGGACGAAGGGCCAAGGATGTGGATCTGATCACACGGGGAACGAAGAACTCCTCTTCGTCAGGATTCTCCGGCGCGACGAAGTGAAGTTGGCCCAGTTGCGTTTTCCAACTCGTGAACGCGACGGAACGCTCGGTCGGAAGGAGGTCAGCTCCTGCGACCACCGCAGCTTCTTCGCCAGTCAGCCACTTGGCAATGTCGGAGGCGTTGGTGATAACCGCGGAGATCAGAACCTTTTGGGCCGTCGCGGGGATCATCCCCTTCAGCGACGTGACGAGAAGCTCGTAGGTGACGCCGCGTGGCCCGGTATCGAATTGGTGGCCCTCATCGAGGACGAGCACGCCGACCCGACTCGCGAGCTCTGGAAGGTGCCGCAGCACGTAGACGAGCTTCTCCGGTGTCATGACCAGGATCGCGTGCCCACTAACTAGCTCGTCGAAGTCGAAGTCTCTCTGGAACACATCCGACAGCTCGTTGACGTTCACATGCTCGCCGCGGAACGCTCGCGCGAGACTCTCTCGGATCTCGTGGCAGAGGGCTCGGAACGGACCGACGACGACGGCGAGCGACGCCCGCCCGCTCAAGAATGCGCTGCGAATGATGAGTTCGGTCGAGCGACTCTTGCCCGCGCTCGTCGGCATCTGCACGACGGCCGACCCGCCCGCGAGGACACTTCGCTGCCCAAGCAGGCGCTGCGCGGGCCAAAGCTCTCGTACAAAGAACCGCTTTCCGAGAGCGGGTCGCCAGGTCTCCAGCGGTAGGCCTGAGTAACGCGGCAGCGAGCGTCGAGCAGAGTGCTCGACGCGGCGACTGACTATCGCGCAACACGCGTCCGCGAACAGCAACTCGCGCGGCGTGCCATCGCGATATGCGACCTCCCTCAGTGACACCGCCGCAGTGTTGGGCTCCTGCTCATCTTGGTCGTCCAGAGCGTAGAACGCCTTGATACCGCGCGAGACACGACTAATCCCCTCGCCGTACCTCAGGCTCGCGACCTCCTCGATGGAAGAGGAGAAGTCGCCGCGCAGGAGCCACCAGAGAAGTTGATCCAACCCGCCGGCATCGAGGTCTATCGCTTGGGGAACTCGCGAGACGAGGACGCTGGCACTGCCTGGGAGGTCGCACAGATAGTAGGTCGCGGAGGCGAGCACGAGGAGATGTGCATCGCCTGCTTGCGCCATCTTGCTCGCCGCGTACGCGTCGAAGTAGCGGGCAGCGAACGGAAGCGACGAAGAGAGGTCTGCCACGCGTGCGGCATCAGCGCCGCTCCTCGATACTGCCGCGGCGACGTCCCCGAGCATTCCCACCGCTAGACGTAGCAGTCGGGCCGGATCGCGGGGGACACTGATATGCTCGCTCTCCGGAAGGCCATACTCGAACATCTTGGCCTTCGAGCGGGTGATGGCGAGCAGCACGTTGGAACTCTGC
>CALMIW010000200.1 GCA_937864275.1 uncultured Dehalococcoidia bacterium | reverse complement strand
TCTGGGTCGGGTTCCCCGACCGGACGAAGGCCAAGACCCCGGAAATGTAGCGGCCGAACGCTGCCGGAAGGACTGACTATGACGCGCGTCGCGATTCCCGCCACGATGGCAGACATCACCCCGGAGTGGCTCACCGCGGCGCTGCGCGCCAACGGCCACATCACCAGTACCGTCACCTCCGCCGAGAAGGTCACGATCGGACAGGGCGTTGGCATCCTGGGCGAACTGGCGCGCGTGACGCTGACGTACAGCGCGCCGGAACCGAAAGGCCCGAAGACGCTCATCGCGAAGATCCCGACGGCCGACCCGGGAGGACGCGGCATCGCGCAGATGCTCGGCTTTTACGAGAAGGAAGTGCGGTTCTATACCGAGGTCGGCGACACGATCGGTGTACGCACGGCGCACAACTATTTCGCGGCCGGCGACCCTGCGAACGTCCGCTACGTCATCCTGATGGAAGACCTCGGCGGGCTCGCCCTGGGCGACCAGGTGGCCGGTGCGAGCGTGGACGAGTGCAGACTGCTGGTCGCGGAGATCGCCCGGCTGCACGCCCGCTGGTGGACCACCCCCGCGCTGGACGCGCTGGACTGGCTGCCGGCAGTGAACTCGCCGATCATCAAGTTCTCGGCACTGGCCTATGCTCAGGCGCTCGGCCCATGTCTTGAGAACTTCTCCAGCCACTTCAGCCCGGCCCAGGCGGAAATCGCCCAGGCCCTGCTACCGCGCCTGAACCCCATCCAGGACGAGTTCGCCAAGGCTCCGTACACCCTCTGCCACGGCGACCTGCGGCTCGACAACGTGTTCTGGGGCAGCCCCGACAACTCGAGCCCCGTTACCCTGGTGGACTGGCAGATCGCCCTCAAGGCGCGCGGCCCATACGACATCGCCTACTTCATGAGCCAGAGCGTCGAACCGGCGGTCCGCGCGGCGAACGAGGAGAGCCTCGTTCGCGACTACCAGCGCGGCCTCGCAGAGCTGGGCGTGAAGGACTACAGCTTCGACCAGGCGTGGGACGACCGCGCGGCCACGATGTCGTGCCTCATCTACCCGGTGGTGGCGTGCGGCAGCATCGACCTGGCGAACGAGCGCGGAACGAGCCTGGCGACGAAGATGCTGGGCCGCTCGCTGAGCGCGATCAACGACCTCAAGGCGCACGAGATCCTCGACCGGTTCGAGCCGGCGCCGCTGCCGGTCCCTCCGGGCGCGTAGGTCTCCGTCGCGCCCTGGGCCGCCCGACCGGCGCCCAGCGGAGTAGACTGTGGCCGTGGAACTGGTCCTGTTCGAGGTCGACCCGCGCGGCGTGGCGACGATCACGCTCAATCGCCCGGGGCAACTGAACGCAATCAACATGGAGATGCGCGACCTGCTCTGGCAGGACCTGCTCGCATGCCGCGACATCCCGGAGGTCCAGGTCATCGTCTTCAAGGGCGAGGGACGGTGCTTCAGCGCCGGGGCGGACATCTCCGAGTTCGGGACGGCGCCTTCGGTGATGGCGGCACGGCAGGCACGCCACCAGCGCGACGTCTGGGACCTGCTCCTGCACCACCGCTGCACGACCATCGCGGCGATGCACGGCTTCTGCTACGGTGCCGGGCTCGAGTTGCCGTTGTTCTGCGACGTGCGGATCGCCGAAGACGGGGCGACCTTCGCGCTGCCGGAGGTATCGCTCGGGTACATCCCCAGCGCCGGGGCGACGCAGACGCTGCCGCGGCGCGTGCCGCCGGGAGTGGCGGCTTCGATGATCCTCACCGGCGAGCCGATCGGCACCGGCGACGCGTTGCGATGGGGGCTGGTCGATACGGTTGCACCGGCCGGGACGCTCGAAGCGGCGGTCGAGGCGCGGGTGGGGGAAGGCCGTGCGGGCGGCGCCGCGGACCCGCCAGCCCGGCGCCGGAAGATGATTACCGAGCAGAGCGCTCCAGCGGCCGCTTCGATACGCTAGCTTCGTGAGCTTCGATTCCGGGCCCAACGCTGTCCGTCCACCGGTGGCGCTGGGGTGCTTTTTCGCGGCGGCGGTGGTGGTAGTGGCGGTCCTCGTCGTTGCGTTCGGGATCGTCTTCCTCGAATCCGGCGCCGACACCGGCAAGCTCGAGCTCCAACCGGCGGAGGCGTATGCGCCGGGCTATGTGGAGTACATCGGCGACGAGAACGTCTTCATCGTGCGGCTCCTGAACGGGGATTTCCTGGCGCTTTCGGACCTCGATGCCGCAAACCGCGCGGCACAGTCGCGCCGGTGCCGTGTTGCGCTGACGGCGATCAACGACCCGGCGATCGGCATACCGAAAGCGACGCTCCAGGGCCGAATGAGCGCCGGCGCGACGGGCTCGAGTTCGGTGTTCCGCGAGGCATGCCTTGGCGCGGTCTATGACCTCACCGGGGCGCGGCTGACCGGCGACGGACGCAACCTCGACCGCCATCCGGTCAGCATCGACTCCTCCGGGCGGCTCGTGGTGGACGTGAGCGAGCGCGAGTGCAGTCTGCGTTCGGGGACGAGTACCGCGGAGCCGGTCGCTTGCTAACAGGCTCGGCAGGCGGCGAAGCCACGCTGTAGGATGCGCGCCACGCGCCAGACTACTTCCGAGGGGGCCGGACGTGGACGCCTACCGAGCCATCATCACCAAGCGGGACACCCGCCACTACGCCGCGGAACCGATCGCCGAGGACGCACTGACGCGGATCCTCCAGGCGGGCCGGATGGCGGGCAGTTCGAAGAATTCCCAGCCGGTGCGAATGGTGGTGATACGGTCGGAGGAGGGCAGGCAAGCCCTGCTCGAATGCGGAGACTACGCGGCGCACCTGGGCCACTGCGCGGCCGCGGTCGCGGTCATCCTCGCACCGGGCGGGAGCGAACTGGACGCAGGGCGCGCGGCCCAGAACCTGATGGTCGCGGCGTGGGGCGAGGGGATCGCGAGCTGCCCCACCTCGATGCACCGGCCAGAGTGTGCCGCCCGAGTGCTGGGGCTGCCGGACGGCTATTCCGTGGCGACGGTGGTGGCGCTGGGATACCCGGACTTGAAGCACTCCCTGAGCGGGGGAAGGCAACGTCTGCCGCTGGACGAGCTGGTGCACTGGGAGCGGTGGTAGGCCCTCAGGATGCCGCAGGAGGCCAGAGGGGACCGAGAAGGCGTTCGAGGGCAGGGTTGACCGCCCATTCATCGGCGAGGGCACGGTAGCGGGCATAGGCCTGCTGCCGGCGCGCGGACGTCGCGTTCCCGGCGATGGCCCGGATCATCAGGTTTCGGGCGGTGGCCTCGGGCGAGACGAACTCGAGCACGTCGGTGTCGTACCCGAGGGCTTCGAGCGCGGTCGCACGAAGGGAGTCGGTCACGATGTCGGCAAGGCGGTGCTGGAGGAGGCCCTTGCCCAGGGTGGACTGCCAGCGGGCAGCCGCGGGGAGCTCGCCAACCTTCGCGCGCGTCGCGACCTGATCCGAGAGCTCCTGGTGGCAGCATGGCACGAGGACGATGGCCTTGGC
>CALMIW010000199.1 GCA_937864275.1 uncultured Dehalococcoidia bacterium | reverse complement strand
GCCCGGGGCCCGGCCGACGTGGGGGTGCCGGGCCGCGGCGGCGGGGTGGGGGGGGTCGTTCAACCGCGGGGAGCCCCCGACGGGACCTTTGCCGCCCGCCACTCCGAATTGGGTGGGCTGGACTCCCTTCGGGAGGTAGAGCGTGCCGTGCAGGCGGTCGATCCACGGGAAGAGCCCGGCGAAGTTCTTGTTCAAGCCCTGCTCCTCGCTCGTGTGGTGCCAGCGGTGGTAGGTGGGGCTGGCGATGACGTGCCGCAGTGGGCCGAACGTCCATGAGACGTTCGCGTGGAGCATGATCGCGTAGAGCGTGAGCACGGGGATGTACGCCGCGAAGGCGACGGGGCTGAAGCCGAGGAAGAGCACCGGCAGCGCCACCACCACGTTGCCTGCGACGTCGTTGATTGGGTGGACGCGCACCGAAGACAGCCAATCCAGGTCCGTCGACGAATGATGGATGGCGTGGAACTTCCAGAGGGTGCCGATCGTGTGGAAGGCTCGATGCTGCCAGTAACCGAGGAAGTCCCCGAGAAGGAGCACCATTCCCACCTGGAGCAGGAGTGGCAGGCCGGTGACCCACGTTTCCCGTGGGGCGATGCCGCGCAGTTCGTCGGCGGGGATCGGCGACATCACCAGCGCGCCGAGGGACATAATCGAGACGAACACGATGACTCCCGAGAGCAGCTTGCCGAGGGTCGGTTGCCAGGCGAACCATGCGAGGTCCGTGCGCCAGCCGCGCCGGAAGCGCCGCTGCCCTCCATTCGACGGCCAGAACCGTTCGACAACGCCGAACAGGAGGCCTAGCGCCAGCAGCCCGACAAGCGGACCAATGAGCAATTGCATACCTGTCTCCTTACGCCGGCGGCGGCCCGCGCCAGCCAGCGGGACCTATCGTCTCTTCCGCCTTTCACGAAACTGTCACGACGCCCATTGCGTTGCCGTGCCACAGCCGCCGACCATTCCGGTGTGCAGACCATCCTCGTCGTCGAAGACGAACGCGACCTGAACGACTTGCTCGCCGAACAACTCGTCCGCGCCGGATATGCCGTGCGGCAGGCGTTCGACGGCCGTGAAGCCGTCGAGACCGTCCGCGCCGGCGGAGTCGACCTCGTCCTGCTCGACTGGATGCTGCCGGTGCTCGACGGGCTGTCGGCGCTGCGCGAGATCCGCGCGATCAGCCTCGTGCCGGTGCTCATGCTCACCGCTCGCGGCCAGGACATCGATGTCGTGAACGGCCTCGAAGCGGGCGCGGACGACTACCTCGCGAAGCCCGCGCACATCCGCGTCCTCCGCGCCCGGGTGGCGGCCTTGCTCCGGCGCTCCGCGACGGCGCCCCCGACCCCGGAAGCCCGGCCGGCCGGCCCGGATGTCCTCCGCCACGGGGGATTCACCGTCGACCGCGCGGCCCGCACGGTCGCCTTCGAAGGTGCCTCGCTGGACCTGACCCCGACCGAGTTCGACCTTGTCGAACTACTCTGCCTCAACCCCGGCCGGGCGTTCAGCCGCGAATACCTGCTCGAACGCATCTGGAACGAATCAGCCGAAGTCGGGCACCGGACGGTGGACACGCACGTGCAGCGGCTCCGGAAGAAGCTCGGCGATGGCGATGCGTCCATCCAGACCGTGTGGGGCATGGGCTACCGCGTGAAGGCCGGCTGATGCTCGACTGGCTCGGCCGTCGTCTGCGCTGGATGCGCTACCTGCTCGTTTGGCCGGCAGTGCGGGCCTACCGCCGGCGTGCCCGTCGCTGCCTCCGCTGGCGCCTGGCGGGGTACAACCTGCTCACCCTGATCGCGGGGCTCGCGACGGCCATGATCCTTGTCGGCGCGTTGGCCGCGGTGGCGGCGGGGGCTCGCGATTGGGCCAGGGAAGAGCCCGCCGATGATGCCCGAGCGGTCGCCGAGTTCCTCATCGATTCCGGCGCGGTCAGGCCAGGCGAACCCCTCGATGAGGCGGTGCCGCGGACGATCCAGGCGCTCTCCTCCGGGAGACTCCCGTTGTACCGCGACCCGCGCCCCGATCAGTTCGACGTGAGGCCCGAGCGGCTGCTGCGCGGCGTCCAGGCCGTTGCCGTGCTGGCTCCCGAACTGGCGCCGGGCGACTTCCAGTGGGATGACTCCGCGCTCGCAGTGATCGCAAGCGCCGAATCCGGAGTCGTCGACCTGCGGGCGAACAGCCGATTGCGCGAGTTCCAGGGTTCGGAAGGGGTCGGTGCATTCCCGCTGATCGATGCATCCGGCAGCCAGCGAGGCGTGGTCGTGGTCGAGAAATACGACATCCAAACGCCGCAGGGCTGGGCGATCCTGCGCGCTCAGGTCCGCCCCGTGGTGGCGACGGTCTGGGTCGGAAGTGTTGTTGCGGCCATCCCCGGGCTCGCGGTCGCCGCCATCCTCGCGGTCGCCGCCGCTCGTTCGGTCGGCGGCCGAATCCGAGACGTCTCGAAGGCTGCCGAGTCGCTCGCGGCCGGTTCGCTCGAATCGCGCGCTCCGGTGCGGGGCGAAGACGAAGTCGCATCGCTCGCCCGGAGCTTCAACCAGATGGCGGAGCGGCTGCAGGAGACGATGGTGTCGCTCGAAGGGGAGCGCGCCCGCGCGGTGGGCCTCCTCGATGCCAACCGCCAGCTCGTCGCGAACGTCTCCCACGAGTTGCGGACACCTGTCGCCCTCATTCGCGGCCAGGTCGAAGCACTCGACGAAGACGCCCCCGGAAACCCCCGCATCGAGATGGCGCTGCGGGAAACCGGCCGCCTGGAGAGGCTGGTTTCCGACCTCTTCCAGCTCGCCAGCGCCGATGCGGGCGCGTTGCGACTCGTTCTCCGGGCCGTCGACCTCGCCAGCCTCGT
>CALMIW010000198.1 GCA_937864275.1 uncultured Dehalococcoidia bacterium | reverse complement strand
GGCTGCAGCGCGCGTTTCGGCGGCTGGCTGGAGTTTCCCCAGCCGCAGGCGGAAGGCGAGGACCATGAACACGCCGGCGGCGAACTCGGCGGCTTCTTCGGTCCACCAGGACAGGGTGCGGGACGGGTCGAGCTTCGCATCGACGACGACCGCCAAGGCGAAGAGGGCGAGACCGGCGCCAAACATCATGGCGAACCTGGTATCGCGCACCACTTCCGCTCGGTACCACGCAATGACGCTGAGCGCGGCGAGGGCGATGCCCATCACCAGGAGGTCGTCGAAGTGGTTGATGCCCGGCGGCGGTCGCCAACCGAGGTCGCTGTACATCGCATCCCCGAGGTGGACGTGCAGATCCAGCGCTTCGTCGAAGCTGAGGTAGAGGGTGCCGAGCCCGGCAACGAGCGAGAAGCTGGAAGTGTCCGGGCTGCGGGCGCGCAGCGCGTATATCGCCGCGACCAGGAGCGTCATCGCTCCCGCGGTTTCGAAGACGAGCCGCAGCATCCTGCAACCGTATTGGGGCGGACGGGCTGTCATCAATCGACAACTTCACAGTACGGTTGGAAACGTGTGCACGCAGATCGCGGTCGATGGCGAAGAGATCCCGACGGCGCCCGGCAAACTGATACCGGTGATGGGGCCGTTCAGCGAGCAGGCGCCCATCCAGATCCCGCTCTCGAAGACGGTGTTCGCGCGGGAGGTCCACCTCTGGCGCGCCGGCGGCAAGCTCCCGTGCCGCGACGAGGACGAAGCCCGACGCCGAGCCGTCGAGAACATCACGCGGGAGCACGGCGAGACCCAGGTGATGTGGTTCCGCTCGGGCTTCGCGAAGGGCTACATCAGGGGCGTGACGCGCTTCGCGGAGAAGAACCCGGACTTCGACCCGGAGCGGCCGGTGAACGAGGAGACCAACCCGTTTCTCACCTGGTTCGACGTGCCGCACGGGGAGGTGACGCCGGTGGTGCTGAGCATCGACACCTTCCGCTGGAACCCGAAGAAGCAGCAGGGATTGCGGGTGGTGGCGAACATCGTGACGCGCGATGCAGGCAAGATCGTGCCCCGGGAGATCCACGGCCGGGAGCCGTACTTCATGCCTGCCGAACGCTGGCTCGGCACGGCCGTGGCACCGCCCCGCGGACTGTGAAAATCTCTTGACACGGGGATCGCGCGCGGCGTAGGTTGCCAGTGTATGGGTGTATTGGTTGGCATCCATGAATAGGGACGGCGGCGCCGAAAGGTGCCGCCGTTTGTGCTTCTCACAAGGAAGGAGTTCCCCGTCATGCAGTCGAGCTTGATCGGCAAGGTTGAGAAGGCCAAGGTCTACGCGGGCGAAAGACACCGCATGCAAATCGATGACCTGCACGTCGCGTTCCATGGTGAAAACAGCGACCACGACGTGGTCCTGCACGAAGGCAAGTGGCGTTGCAATTGCGACTTCTTCGAGTCGTGGGGTTCCTGCAGCCACACGATGGCGCTCGCCAGGGTGCTCGAGGGTATGGTCCCCGCGGCCGCACCGGAACTGGCCGCCGTCTAGAGGGCGAAAGACGCGCACCGCCGTCCCGCCCGGGCAACCACGGCGGGGCGGCTGGCGCGAGCCCGCGCCACCGCGAGTCAGCGGAGGGCCGGGCGAACTCTTACGGGTTTCTCCCTGTTGAACGGGTTACTGGCGTCGATTTCGGGCTGTACGATTCGGACAGCAAGGAGCGAGCCATGTTGCCACTCGGTTTCAGTTGGGGTGCGTTCTTCGTCTATGTCGCTGCGCTGATCCTGGTCACACTCGGCGGGATCTGGGGGCTCATCGAGAGCCGGCACCCGGCATTCCTGGTCCCCATCCTGATCGGCCTCTTCTACTTCTACCTCTGCTGGGAAGCCGTGGTGGAGGACGAGGACAAGCCCGCGGCGCCGCCGGCGAGCAAGAATCACGGCTAGCCTGACTGCTGGCCGCCAGACGCTCCGCTAACCGGCGAACCGGTAAGGTAAACGCATGAAATTCGGCAACCTCCGGGCCGGTACGCTGGCGGGCATCCCCATCCTGGTGAGCCCCAGCTGGTTCATCCTCTTCGGGCTGACCACGTGGCTGCTCGCCACGCAGTTCTATCCTGACGCGCTGGAGGCGAGCCGCGCGACGCACTACGCGATGGCGGCCGCGAGCGTGGTCCTTTTCTTCGCTTCGATCATCCTGCATGAACTGGCGCACAGCCTGGTTGCGCGCGCGTACAAGATCCCGGTGAAGAGCATCACCCTCTTCATCCTCGGCGGGGTTGCCCAGATCACGCGCGAAGCGGCGAAGCCGTTCCACGAGCTCCTGATGGCGGCCGCGGGCCCCCTGACCAGCTTCGCGCTCACGGGTGTCTTCTTTGGGGCGTGGTTCGCGCTTGGCGCCCAGGACACGCGGCCGGTGGACTACGTCCTCGTCTGGCTCGCGCTGATGAACCTCATCCTCGGGATCTTCAACCTGCTCCCGGCGTTCCCCATGGACGGCGGACGCGTTTTTCGCTCTATCTGCTGGCTCATCACCGGGGACTACAGCAAGTCGACGAGCATCGCGGCGTGGACCGGGCGCGCGTTCGCGTGGGCCGGCATCGGCGCGGGCCTGCTCGCCGTGGGCGGACAGGACGTGGTGATCGCGAACAACGCGCCGAGCGGCGCCTGGCTCATTTTCCTCGGCGTGTTCCTGGAGAACGCCGCCCGGAAGAGCCTCCAGCAGAACAAGCTGGTGACCGAGCTCCGCCTGTACAAGGCGGAAGACGTGATGACGCCTAACCTGCCGGTTGTCGACGGCGGCCAGACCGTCGGGTCGCTCGCTCGCGGCGTGATCGATCTGAACCCGCGCGTTTGCTACATGGTGGCAGACCAGGGCTCGCTGGCGGGGCTGATCAGCGGCTACGAACTGAGCGGCGTGCCGGAGCGCGAGTGGGACCGGGTGACTGCGCGCCAGGCGATGGTACCGAGTTCCGCGCTCCGCGCGACGGCACGCGAACGGCTCGTTTCGGACGTGTTGCTGGAGATGGAAACTGAAGACCTGCTCCACATGCCGGTGGTTGAGAACGGCCGCGTCATCGGGGTGGTTGCGCGGGACCGGATCATGAAGCTGCTGGTACAGGCCGGGCTCATCCCCGCCCGGGGTTAGCCGCGGCTCGCCGCCGGCGGCACCACCACGGGGGCGCCGGTTTTGATTGGTTGGCGGCCGCCCGCGACGATGCTCCTGTGACGAACCCGAGGACCACCGCTGCAGTTGCCGCCGGGAAGCTGGCATCGCTGGCGAGCCGTGTTTCGCGGCGCGGCGGGGGCGCGGCGCTGCCGGGGCTCCGGGCCGAACGCCTCGGCCCCTCGCCCGCCGCGAACCCGGGGCGAACGCTCGGGCGGGGGCGCATCGTGGTGACCGGCACCAATGGGAAGACGACGACGAGCCGGATCATCGCCGCGGCGATGGACGCCGCCGGTATGCCGTACGTGCACAACCGCGAGGGCAGCAACCTGATGCGCGGCATGGCGAGCACCCTCCTCGCGGAGACCGGGCCTTTGGGAAGCATCCGCGGGGCGAAGGCGAAGGCGGGGCTGTTCGAAACCGACGAAGCGACGATGCCGGCCGCCGTGGCGGCGCTCCAGCCGAGGGTGCTGGTGTTCACGAACCTGTTTCGCGACCAGCTGGACCGCTATGGCGAAGTCGACACGGTCGCGGGGCTCTGGCGGAAGGCGCTGGAGCGCGCGCCGAGGGATGCGACACTCGTGCTGAACGCCGACGATCCATCGGTGGCGGAAATGGCGACCGGCTGGAGCGGACCGGTCCACTGGTTCGGACTGGACGACCCGGCATACGCAACGGAGACGGCGGGCGCGTTCGACGCGCGCTGGTGCGCCTGCGGCGGCGACTACCGCTACGAGCGGCGCTATTTCGCCCACGTTGGCTTCTGGCGTTGCAGCAACTGCGAACGGAAGCGGCCGGACCCGCAGACGTCTGGCTCGTCGGTCCGGCTCGGGCTCGAGTCCGCAACGCTCTCCATCGACAGTGGGGAGCCGGCGACCATGCCGCTGACCGGCCTCTACAACGTTTACAACGCGCTCGCCGCGATCGGGGCGTGCCGGGCGTTCGGCCTGCCAGAACCCGCCATCCGCGCGGGACTCGCGAACGCGCAGCCGGCTTTCGGGCGGCAAGAGGTCGTCGATATCGACGGGCGGAAGTTGCGGCTCTACCTGACAAAGAACCCGGCTGGCGCGAACCAGGTGCTGCTCCTGCTGCGCGAGATCGCGCGAGGGCGGCCCCCGATCCGGGTCGCGCTGCTCCTGAACGACCGCTTCGCCGACGGACAGGACGTGAGCTGGATCTGGGACGTGGACTACGAGGCTCTGGCGGGCTTGGCCGGGACCTGGTGGGCGGGGGGCGACCGGGCGGAGGACCTCGCCGTGCGCCTGAAATACGCGGGCTGGGGGACGGCATCCACGGTGGAGCACGACCCGGAGCGATTCCTCGACGCGATCCTTTCGGAGACGATGGCGGGCGACGACGTTTTCGTGATCCCGACCTACACGGCGATGCTGGACTTGCGCGAGGAACTGGCGAGGCGGGGCGCGGTGGCGGGGAAGCTGGAGTAATCCGCGGCCGGTCAGCGGTGGTACATCACCGAGCCGTCGCCGCCGCGACGGAGCATGATGACCTCGGCCATGATGCTGATGGCGATCTCCTCCGGAGTTTCGGCCCCGATGTTGAGGCCGATGGGCGTGCGGACGCGGTCGAGTTCGGCCGGATCGAAGCCCTCTTCCTTCAGGTGTTGGAGGACCGCGCCGGTCCGGCGACGGGAGCCGATCATGCCGAGATAGGCTGCGCCGCGGCCGAGGCACGTCCGCAGCGAGAGCTCGTCCTGCTTGTGGCCGCGAGTAACGAGGGTGATATAAGTGCTCGGACCGATCGGGTACTTCCTGAGGGCCTCTTCGAAGTCCTCGCAGATGACATCGTCGGCCTCGGGGACGCGCTCGGAGCTGGCGAACTCTTCGCGGTCATCGAGGATGGCGACGTGGAAGTCCAGGAAGTCGGCGAGTTTCGCCAGGGAACGGCCGATGTGTCCGGCGCCGACGATGAGGAAGACCGGCTTCGCCTCGACTACCTCGACGTAGATGGCCGTGGCGTCTTTGATGACCCGCTCGGAGAGCCCTTCGCTGGAGACGTAGAGGGTCTGGGCGACGTGGCCGGCGAAAGCGTCGGGCGCGTACGCGGCGAGGGCGTCATCGAGGTCGGTAGCGCCCACCGAACCCAGGCGCTCTCCAGAGCGCTCGACCAGCATGCGGGCGCCGGGAACGAGCGGGCGGGGGCCGGGTTCGAGGACGGAAGCGAGGAAGACCGGGTCGCCACCTTCGGCGGCACGGAGGAGACGCTTGGTGATTTCGAGCACGGGAGGATGGTAGCGGATCGAGGCAGGAGCGTGCCGGGGCGGTCTCGCGAGGCGGGCGCGAGCTCGGCCCTAATTTCCCTGAGACCCGAAACCTGATACCTTCTTTACGACAACTCAAGAGCCAGAGACCTCAGGTCCCTATGCGAACCGTCGTTTGGACGGGAGGGGTAATGCCGAAAGGCGCCTGTGCAGGCAGTGATTTCGCGACGGCCCCCGGGCCGCATGCGTTTCGATCCCTGCCGCCGCGCAGGGATTTTTGGTCTCCGGGCTCTTCCGACCCGGGCATGTGAGAACCACGGCCCCATTCACAAACCGGAGGTGGCTATGCCGACTCCACGGAAAGAGGCCATGCTGGCCGAGATCCAGGACCGCATGGAGCGGGCCTCGATCGCCATCAGCGCCGACTATCGTGGGCTCACCGTTGCCCAGATCACCGAACTCCGCCGCGCCCTGCGCCCGGCCGGGGCCGAGGTGAAAGTCGTTAAGAACACGCTCGCCGCGATGGCCGCCAAGGCTGCCGGACGCGAGAACATGGCCGAGATCCTGCAGGGCCCAACCGCCTTGGCGATCGGATTCGACGACCCGATCGCGCCGGTGAAGGCCCTCACGGAGCACCTCCGAGCCCGGCGCCTGAATATCGCCATCCACGGCGGCTGGCTCGAGGGGAAGGTGCTCTCGCGGGCCGAGGTTGAAAGCCTCGCCACGATGCCGTCGAAGGAACAGATGATCGCCGACGTCGTCGGCAAGCTACAGAGCCCGCTCTACAACTTCGCGGGCCTGCTCCAATCGACGATGCGGAACTTCGCCGGACTCGTCGATGCGCGCGCCAAGCAGCTCGAAGCGGCCGGCTAACCAGCTGTCCGAATACCGTCCACACACAGCAACCAGGAGAGACAACAATGGCTAAGGTTGAAGAAGCACTCGAAATCATCAAGGGGATGACCCTCCTCGAACTCCGCGACCTGAACAAGGCGATCGAGGAAGAGTTCGGCATCACCGCCGCCGCCCCGATGATGATGGCTGCCGGCCCGGCAGCAGGCGGGGCCGCCCCGGCCGCGGGCGCCGGCGCTGGAGGGAAGGCGGAATTCAACGTCGGCCGCCAGGCCTGCCGCGACCACCAGATCAACGTGATCAAGGCCGTCCGCGAAGTCGTCAGCGGCCTGGGCCTGAAGGAAGCCAAGGACCTCGTCGAAGCCGCTCCCGCGAAGGTGAAGGAAGGCATCGGCAAGGAAGAGGCCGAGTCGATCAAGGCGAAGCTGACCGAAGCCGGCGCGACCGTCGACATCGAGTAAGTTCGCAGCCAACACGATTCATCGATGGCCCTTCCAACCGGAAGGGCCATCGTGGTTTCCGCTGTACTATCCCCCGCACCCGCACACAGGAGCCGCTCTGTGGACTACCCGATCCGTCCGATCACGCCCGACGAGGCGCGGAAGTTCTTCGATACCCAGGCGACCGCCTTCGGGGCCGACCTGCGCTCGGATGAAGGCATCGCCAACTCGCTCCGCTACGCCGACCTGTCACGTTCAATCTCCGTGTGGGACGGGGACCAGGTGGTGAGCACGGCGGGCACGTGGACGTTCGAGATGACAACTCCCGGGGGCTTCGTACCTTGCGGCGGCCTCACCTGGGTGGGCGTGCTGCCGAGCCACCGGCGCAAGGGCATCCTGACGGCGATGATGCGCTACCAGCTGGACCAGGTCCGTGAACGGGGCGAGGCGATCGCCGCGCTCTGGGCTTCGGAATCGGTCATCTATCAGCGCTTCGGCTATGGAATGGCGGCGGAGGGCGTGGAGATCAGCATCGACCGGACGCGGACGCAACTGCGCACGGCGCCTTCGTTTCCGGGCCGCACGCGCTACGTCGAGCGCGACGAGGCGCTCGCAAAGTGGCCGGCGGGGTGGGACGCGGTGCCAAAAGCGGACCCGGGCCTCCACAACCGGACGCAGGGCTGGTGGGAGCACCGCATCTTCGCAACGACCCCGCGCCCCGGGCCGGCCGGGTTCGGGCGGCTGTTCTACATCCAGTACGAAGAGGACGGGAATGTGCTCGGGTACGCCGGGTACCGCGTGAAGGAGCACTACGAGAAGGGCAACGCCGCAGGCACGCTCTCGCTGCAGACGCTCGTCGCGACGACCGACGCGGCCTATTCAGCGCTCTGGCAGCACATCTTCGGCGTCGACCTCATCGCCACGATCGAGGCGGAATGGCGCCCGACGGACGAGGCGCTCTACGCGATGCTCGCCGACCCGAGGCGGCTGATCCGGAGGCCATCGGACACGCTCTGGGTGCGGCCGGTGGATACGCCGCGGGCCCTCCCGGCCCGGAACTACGCCGCCAGCGGCGAACTGGTGATCGAACTGCGCGACGACTTCTGTCCATGGAACGCCGGCCGGTACCTGTTGCAGGGGGACCCCACCGGGGCGCAGTGCTACGCGACGACGCGCACCGCGGACCTGGAGATGTCGGTCAACGAACTCGGTGCGCTCTACCTGGGCGGGAGCCGGGCGTACCAGCTGGCGCGGGCGGGCCGGATCGAAGGCTCGGCCGAGGCGGTGGCACGCGCGGATGCGATGTTCGCGTGGAACCCTCAGCCGTGGGCGCCCGAGATCTGGTAGGGGCCAGACCGCCTGCGAAACGAACGGCCCCGTAGACTGAAACGCAGCGTGCGGGAGGCCCCTGCCTGATTCGACCGGGGCTTGAAGTTGGCTCGATTTCGAGTCCACGCCCCTGTGCTACGCTTGGTGGCACCCTATGTACCGGCCTCTCGATCACCCGCTGATGCACCGCTTGCGGGAACAGGTGCTGTATTCCGCCGGGCCTATCGGCTCGACCTTGCTCTCGTACAACCTCGGTCCCGAGGCCTATGTCGCCGCGGATGGCGAGGCGCACGACGGCTGTCCCGAGTGGCTCAACGTCTCGAACCCGGCGGTCCTCGAGAAGATCTACCACTCGTTCTATTCGGTGGGCGTCGACGCGGTTGACTCGTGTTCGTTCGGCGCGAACGAGGGGGGGCTTGCCGAGTTCGCCCTGGCGGACCGCACGCGGGAGTTGACCCGCCTGGCCGCGGAAGTCATCGGCCGGGTGCGCGACCAGTACAGCACGCCGGAACACCCGCGCTACGCTTTCGGGACGATGGGGCCGGGCACCAAGCTGCCGAGCCTCGGGCACATCGGCTGGGACGAACTGGTGCGCGGCGCCCGCGAGCAGGCGATCGGGCTGATAGAAGGCGGCATCGACGTCCTCAAGGTGGAGACGTGCCAGGACCTGCTGCAGACGAAGGCGGCGCTGGCGGGCTGTGCCGAGGCGTTCGAGGCGACCGGCCGGCGCATCCCGGTCATCGCCAGCGTGACCATCGAGACGACCGGGACGATGCTCCTGGGCTCGGATATCGCCTGTGCGCTGACGACGCTGGAGCCGATCGACATCGTCGACATCATCGGCATCAACTGCGCAACCGGCCCCGAGCAGATGATCGAGCACGTCCGCTACCTCGCGGAACACTCGCGGCGGCCGGTCTTCATCGGCCCCAACGCCGGTCTGCCGGAAGTAGTGGACGGCCAGGCGTGTTACACCCTCACGCCGGAGCAGTTCGCAAAGCACCAGACGGTGTTCGCGGAGGAGTTCGGCACGAACATCGTGGCGGGCTGCTGCGGCACCACGCCGGCGATGTTCGAAGCCGCGATCGCGGCGATCGGGCGGCGCGGGCCGAAGTTCCGCCCGGCAGCCGCCGAGTTCCTGCGAGGCGTGAGATCCCCGTACGAAGCCAACGTTTCATCGCTCTACACCAGCGTGCCGATCGAACAGGACATCTCGTTCCTGGTTATCGGCGAGCGGACGAACGCGACGGGTTCCCGCGCATTCCGCGACCTGTTGCTGGCAGAGGACCTGGACGGGATCGTCGCGGTGGCGCGCGAGCAGGCGGCCGAAGGCGCCCACGTCATCGACGTGATGGTGGACTACGTGGGACGGGACGGGACAGCGGATATGGAGCGAGTCGCGTCAGCGCTTCGCACGCAGTCCACGCTCCCGCTGGTGTTCGACAGCACCGAGCCGCCGGTGATCGAGACGGCGCTGAAGCTGTACGGCGGCAAGGCGATCGTGAACTCGATCAACCTGGAGGATGGGGAGCGCAAGATCCGGCGCGTGCTGCCGCTGATTCGCCGGCATGGGGCGGCTGCGATTGCGCTGACCATCGACGAAGAAGGCCAGGCGCGGACCACGGAATGGAAACTGCGCGTGGCCCGGCGCATCTACGACCTCGCCGTCACCGAGTACGGGATGGAGCCGGGCGACCTGCTCTTCGATTTCCTCACGTTCCCGCTCTCGGGCGGGCAGGAAGACCTGCGGAAGGACGCGATGGAGACCTTCAACGCGATCCGGCAGATGAAGGCGGAGTACCCCGAAGTCCACACCACGCTCGGCGTCTCGAACTGTTCCTTCGGCTTGAAGCCCGCAGCCCGTCGCGTGCTGAACTCGGTCTTCCTCTACGAGGCGATCGAGCACGGCCTCGATTCGGCCATCGTGAACGCGAAGCAGATCCTGCCGCTGAACCGCATCCCGGAAGAGCAACTGAACACGGCGCGGGACCTGATCTACGACCGCCGTCGCGAAGGGTACGACCCGCTCCACCACTTCATATGGCTGTTCGAGAACGTCGAGGCGGCGAAGGAAACGAAGATCGACCGTTCGAAACTGCCGGTGGAGCAGCGGCTCCAGCAGCGGATCATCGACGGCGACCGGCGCGGCCTGGAAGACGACCTCGATGAGGCGATGGGCAGGTTCGATCCGCTCACCATCATCAACGAGCACCTGCTTGAAGGGATGCGGGTAGTGGGCGAGCTGTTCGGTTCGGGGAAGATGCAGCTGCCGTTCGTGCTGCAGTCCGCCGAGACCATGAAGCAGTCGGTCGCGCACCTCGAGCCGTTCATGGACAAGGCAGAAGGCTCGACGAAGGGCAAAGTGGTGCTGGCGACGGTGCGCGGCGACGTGCACGACATCGGCAAGAACCTTGTAGACATCATCCTGAGCAACAACGGGTACACGACCTACAACCTCGGCATCAAGCAGCCGATCCAGAACATCATCGAGAAGGCGCAGGAAGTCGAAGCGGACGCCATCGGGCTCTCCGGGCTGCTGGTGAAGAGCACGGTCGTGATGCGCGAGGACCTCGAAGAGTTGAACAGCCGCGAGCTCTTCCACTTCCCGGTCATCCTCGGCGGCGCCGCGCTGACGCGGCGCTACGTGGAAGACGACCTTCGCAGCATCTACAAGGGGACGGTGTACTACGCGCAGGACGCGTTCGAGGGCCTGGCAACGCTCGACAAAGTGGTGCCGGCGGCCCGCGAAGGCAGGCCGCTGCCGCTGCTGACCCGCGGCGGCGCAGAAATCGCGCGGACCGAGGACCAGGTGTACGACGAAGTCCGGGTGACCGTGCCCGGCAGCGGCGACGAGAGCGGCGGTGGCCCGAAGACGACGGACTACGTGAAGTCGGAAGTCGCCCGGGACGTGCCCATTCCGACGCCGCCGTTCTGGGGAAGCCGAATCGTCCGCGGGTTGCCGCTGCGCGACATCTTCCCGTGGATCAACGAGATCCAGTTGTTTCGCGGCCAGTGGCAGTACCAGCGCGGCGACCGCAACGAGGCGGAGTACGAGAAGTTCGTCGACGACGAAGTGCGGCCGGTGTTCCGGCGGTGGGCCGAGCGCGCGATCGCGGACCAGCTGCTGGTGCCGCAGGTGGTCTACGGCTACTTCCCCTGCCTGGCCGACAAGAACGAACTGATCTGCTGGCCAGAGTTGAAGGATGGCAAGCCCGCAGGCGAGCCGGTGCGCCTCGCCTATCCCCGGCAGACGACCGGGCGCCGGCAATGCATCGCCGACTTCTTCCGCTCGGTGGACGAGGCACGGGCAGGCGGCCCCCAGTACGACGTCGTCGGCATGTCGCTGGTGACGATGGGAGACCGGGCGAGCGAGTTTGCGAAGCAGCTCTTCGAAGCGAACGAGTACCGGGACTACCTGCACTGGCACGGCTTTTCGGTGGAGAGCGCCGAAGCCCTTGCCGAAATGTGGCACAGGCGCATCCGCGAAGAACTGGGCATCGCCGGGAAGGACGGCCCGGACCACCGCAGCCTGTTCCAGGCGCACTACCAGGGGGCGCGCTACTCGTTCGGCTACCCGGCCTGCCCGGACCTGGAGGAGCAGACGAAGATGGCGGCGCTGCTGCAGCCGGAGCGCATCGGCGTCCATTTGAGCGAGACGTTCATGTGGCATCCGGAGCAGAGCACCAGCGCCGTCATCGTGCATCACCCGGAGGCGCGCTACTTCGTGGTGAAGTAGGGTCTCCGGCGATGAGCGCATGACCGACTGGCCGCCGTTCAGCAGCGACGCGTTCCTGGACGTTCTCCGCGACGTGTACTTCCCGCGGGCCCGGAAGGCCGTGGTGGCGTGCGAAGGCGTCCGCGTCCGCACGCTGGTGTCCGGCAAGACCACTGCTGTCAGCGGGTTCTGGCAATTCCCGTTCTATCTCGAACCGCTGCCAGCCGGGAAAGGCGGAGAGGCTCTCCCTGCCCCCTACCTGGCCGACGTCGTGGTTGCCCTCACCGCGGCCGGTGAACCAGGGCCGCCGGGTACGGTGCCCGCGCCGTTCGTCCGATGGGACGGCTTCGAGAGTTGGGACCAGTTCATCGCTTCGAGGGTGACTCCGCCGGGGGTCGGCAGCCCGGGTTCCGCCCTCCGAGACGCCCGCCGGCTGGAACGCGACCACGGCCCGCTGGACTTCCAGGCGAGCGACCCCGACCCGTCGGCGCCAGCGACGATCATGCGCTGGAAGTCCGAACAGTACCGGCGAAGCGGCGCCATCGACCGGTTTGCGAACCCGCAACTCGGCGCCTTCTACGAGGAAATGCAGGCGCGCGGGCTCCTGCAGGCGTCCACGCTTCGCGCCGGCGGGACGCTGGTCGCGGGGCACCTCGGCAACCACCTGCAGGGCCGCATGCTCTACCGGCTGCCCTCGTACGATCCGTCGTATGGGAGGTACAGCCCCGGGCACGTCCTCCTGCTCCGTCTCCTGCGGGAAAGCTTCGAATCGGGCGACCGGGAGTTCGACTTCCTCGGTGGCGGCGAGCCCTACAAGTACACCTATGCCACCCACGTGCGGTGGCTGAAGACCCTCGGGAGCGAACCGTGGCTGACGAGGACCCGGCGAGTGGCCCGGCAGAAGGCGGGGCGGGCGCTGCGCGGCCGGAAGGGCTACACGGCATACAAGCGGATCGCATGGAAGGCGGCCCAGGCGACGCGAAAAGCCCTCCCTGCGCGGCGCCGCCCGTAGGCGCGCGATTGGGCACCCGCAGCCTGATCGGGGAAGATGGCGCCGTGCCGCCGCTCCCTTTCCACAGTTCGGACGAGTTCCTGCGCGCCTTTGCCGAGGTGTACTTCCCCGGGGCGAAACCCGCGTACGTGACCTGCGAAGGCGCGACGGTGCGGACATTGCTTTCCGGCAATCGGGCGATCAGCGGCTACTGGAACTTCCCGGCGCAGTTGCAACCGGTCGAGCCTCCTCCGGGAGTGACTCCGGTGCCCGTGCCCTACCTCGAGAACGTGGTGGTGGCGGTGACCGGGATCGACGAGCCCGGCCCTGCCGGCGCCAAGCCGTCGCCGTTCATCCGCTGGGGAGACTTTCCGGCGTGGGAGGACTACGAGGCGTTCGCACAGGCCCGCGGCGCGGGGGCCCGTTTCGCCTCGCTGCGGCGCGCCGAGAAACGCCTCGGCGACGCGCACGGTTGGGTCGAGTTCCGCGAACACGACCGCGACCCGGCGCTGTTTGAGCAAGTTCTGACGCTGAAGCGGGAGCAACTCGACCGGATGGGCGTGGCGAACCGCTACCGCGTCGAGCAGAACGTCCGCTTCCTGCGGAAGTTGTGGGAGCGGGGCTTGCTCGAAGGATCGAGCGTGCGCGTGGGCGGCGAGATTGCCGCGGGGCGGCTCTGGCACCGCTGGGGCGGACACCAGATCTGGCGGATCATCGCCTACGATCCGCGCTTCGCAAAGCACTCGCCGGGCATGGTGCTGCTCGGGCACATGCTGCGCGCGGGCTACGAAGCGGGCGACGAAGAAACCGAGTTCCTCTCCGGCAGGCAGGAGTTCAAGCTCGCTTACGCCACCCATATGCGCTGGCTCGGCGCGTACGGCCGGGAACCGTTCCGGGAGCGAGCGTGGCGAGGAAGGCGCAGCCGCGCGAGCCGCGGGGCGATGCGGGCCCCGGCCGCCTACAGGGTGGCGAAGCGCGTGGAACTCGAGGCGGCCGCGGTTTTGCGCCGCGGGCGGCAGCGATGACGCCGCCAATCGTCCTGGTCGGCGGAGGGTTCGAGAGTGTGCGCGGGCCGGGGAGGCGCGGCATCCCCATCTACGCAGGCACGAGAGACTGGCGGGTCCCGCTGCGATCCTCGAAGTACGTGACGGCGATTCCCGCACCGCCGAGTATCTGGTCGGAGAAGTTCACCGGCTGGCTCGAATCGGTGCTGCGCGATCTGCCTGGAGCCGTCGTGGTGCCGCTGAATGATGACGTCGCCTGGCGGTTGTCCAGTTATGTCGAACTGGAAGACCCGGACAGCCGGCATTTTGCGGTCGGATCGTTCGCGAGCGTGAGAATTGCGAACCTCAAAGGGCGGCTGGCCGAAGCGTGCGGCATCGGCGGCGTCCCAACCCCGGCGACGGTGGTGCTTTCCGATGACGCATCGCTTGAAGAGGCGGCCGGCCGCCTCTCCTTCCCGCTCGCGGTGAAGCCGCAAACGCGGGTGGGGATGCAGCACTGGACCCGCGGGCGGGTAGTGCGCAACCCGCGGGAACTGGCGGAGGCGGCTGCCTGGTTCCGGTGCGAGGTCCGCTACCGCGAGGCCTTGCTCGAAGACGCGCCGGACGCGGCGTTCCCGATCGCCCAGGAGTTCATCCGGCGACCCGGCCCCGAGGTCTATCACATCGCCGGCTACCTCGCGGCGTCCGGGTCGTCCGCCGTGAAGGCGCACCGCAAGCTCCTGCAGGTGCCGCTGCGGTTCGGGAGCGGCGTCCTCTTCGAGACGGCGCCGGTGAACGAAGTCGCGGCCGCGGGGCTTCTCCGGCTCCTCGCGCAGATCGGCTACCACGGGATGTTCGAAGCCGAGTTCCTGGAGCAAAACGGCGAGCCTCTGCTCATCGACCTGAATGTCCGGCCCTACAACGGGATGTCCCTGGAACTGGCGCAGGGCCTCGACCTCATGAGCCTGGCGTGGCTCGAGGCGAGCGGCCAGTGCGAGCAACTCGAAGCCGAACTGGCAGCCGCCCGGGCGGTGCCTCTGCGCGAGGTCGTTTGGGCGGACCAGGCGGTCCTGGCTTCGCTGATGGCGGGGCAATTGCTCTCCGGCGGAATGACGCCGCGCGAGGCCGGCGGCCACCTGGCGTGGCTGTGGCGGCACCGCTCGCATACTGTGAGTCACTACTTCTCCCGAGACGACCTGCGACCGGGCTTCATGCACCTGCTGCGGCACGCCCGGTCGGCCGTCACCCGGCCGCGCGAGTTCGCCGGCCACTACCTCAGACGGGGTCTCGACCGGTAGCGGAGGGAGGCTCCGGGAGGGTGGGCTCTTCGCCCGGAACGTCGGCACCATGGCGGTTCGAATCGCGCTGCGCCGGCCCCGGGACGCGGAGACGCTTCCGCCGGGCGGGACGGGCGGGACGAGGCGATGCAAGGAACGCCAGCAGCGCGGGCGGCATGGTCCCCGGTTCTGCGCCAGGAGCGTGGGGCGATTCCGATGCGGCCGCGGCACCGGACAGCGCGACGAGGATCGCCGCGGCGGCGCGTTCAAACCTCGTGGGTACGTCGCCGGGGTAGCTTGAACTGAATCCGGATGGGCCGGGGAGGGCGAGCAACTCCCGCGCGAGGGAGGCGATGCGGTCCGGCGCGGCCGGGGAGGCGGGCTGCCCGGCGAGCGCGAGCACCTCTCGCACGAGTTCCGCGGCGGCCGGCAGCGGCGCGGACGGCACTCCCCCAACGGCGTTCCCACCGAGTGCGAGAAAGAGGCGGCCGACCAGTGTTGCCAGCCGCTGCGCTACTGTCGCGGTTTCGGCCCCTGGCGACGATTGGAGTTGGGCCAGCGCGGCAACGAGCTCAGACGGCGCAGGGAACGGCCCGAGCGGGAACGCTCCGACGTTGAGGGAGCCAGCCGCGCGGGCTTCCGGCGAGATGCGCACCGAGTCCATCAGCGGCACTGCCGGGGCTGTCGCGCCGTGGCCCGGCTCGGCCAGGCGGGCACTCAACCTCGGGAGCTCCGACGCCATGGCAGCCCGGCGGGCATCGAACTCCCTGCCCAGGGACTCATCGAATTCGCCGATGCGCATGCCGCACGTCTCCTCCAACGTAATTGTCGGCAGAAGACGGCCGCGGGCCGACCCCGGCGCCGGGGTTTGGCACACGATTGTCCGCTCGCGCGTCGCTGCGCCAGGCCGGAAACTGCGCGGCGTGAAACGTCTCTTGCTGCTGCTGGCCGTCCTCGCGGTTGTGGTTTCCCCGGAGGGCGGAGCTCGCCGCGTGTTCGCCGATGGACCGGGCCGGCAGGTCGCACCCGTGGTCATCGGCGTCGACGAACGCGAGCGCATCACGGACACCGCTTCGTTCCCGTTCAGCGTCGTCGCGTACCTCGAACTGGAAGACGCCGACGGGACCGTGTTCGCTTCCTGCACGGGGACATTCATCGGGCCCGACGCGCTTCTGACAGCGGGCCACTGCCTGTGGGACGACGAAATCGGCAACTGGGGGGCGGAGTACATCCGCGTGATCCCCGGCAAGGACGGCGACTTCGAACCGTTCGGCTGGCAGTACGCCGAGGACTGGTGGGTGCCGGACCAGTACGCCCTGACCGGCCTGTCCGAATGGGACTGGGGCGTGATCAAGTTGCCGGACGACTCGCTGTCCAACCAGACCGGCTGGCTGAGCGTGACGGTCGCGCCGACGGAGGCGCTGGAGGACCCGGCGTTCTACCCGGTTATCGTGGGGTACCCCGGCGACAAGCCGGAGGGCACGATGTGGGGACTCATCCGGGAGGCGTTCGTCGCCGTCGACGAGTTCACCCTCTACTACGACATCGATACCGCGGCGGGGCAGAGCGGCTCGGCCGTCTGGTCGGCCTCGGATGGGCCGTACCTGGGACTGATCGTCGGGATCCACACCCAGGGCGGCGAACTGAACAACGGCTCGCGGATCGATGACGAACTGCTCGCCGACCTGCTCACCGCCTGTGAGGCGATGGCGTGTTCGATTGACGTGGTGGACGCGCCCGGAACGGTGGTGACGCCGCCGCCGTCGTACCTGCCGTACCGGAGCTATGGCGTGGCTGTGGCGCGAGACTGAGCGTTCAGGGGGCCTCGCGGACGAGGAGGAAGCCCAGGCCGCCCCGCCTGTTCGGAACGATTCGAATCGGCCAAACTACCGCATGGCTCGCGGCGCATGGTCCCATCGCGACTTCCGGCTCCTGCTCGCGGGTTCGGCGGCGGTCGGCTTCATCCAGCCGATGCAGTTCCTCACCCAGATCTTCTGGATCCAGGACCAGTACCCCGACCGGGATGTCCTCTACGTCGGCCTTGTGGCGGCGAGCCGCGGCTCGGCGATGCTGCTCTTCGGGCTGATCGGCGGGGCCTTCGCCGACCGGTTCGAGCGCCGGCAGGTGCTGATGGGCTGCCAGCTCGCGTCACTCGTCATCGGAGCAGGGGTTGCGACGCTCATGATCGTCGAACCGCTCGGCCAGGCGAATATCGCGGTGCTGCTCGCGCTGACGTTCCTGGCATCGGGGACGATGGCCGTCGACCAGCCGGCGCGGACGGCGGCGACACCAGCGATCGTCGGCATGCAGGACCTCCCAAGCGCGATTACCTGGCAGATGGTCGCCCAGCAGGTGACCTTTCCGCTGGCATTGCCGCTCGTGGGCTTCCTAAACTCGTTCCTGGCGCCGGGCACGGTCTACCTGCTGACGCTTACGGCCTGGATCGCGATCCTGCCGCTGATCGCCCTGCTCCGGTTCCGCAGCGTCGGGACGGCGAACCGGTCGATCAGCATGTTGGGGAACATCCGCGAGGGACTCGCCTACACGCGCAGGGACGCGACCATCTTCGGCGTCATCGGGCTGGTTGTGGTGCTGCAGGTGCTCGGGATGCCGGGCCCCGCGACGCTCGGCCCGGTGTGGATGCGCAACGTCCTCGGGCTGAGCACCACACAGTTCGGTTTCATGGCGATGACGTGGGGGCTGGGCACATTCGCCGCTTCGTTCTTCTACGTCTGGCGGAAGGACCTGCCGGGCCGCGGCACGACACTGTGCGTGGCGGTGTTCGTGTTCGGCGCCTGCGCGGCGCTCTTCGCGCATTCGCGCCTGGTGCCGCTCACCGCGCTGGCCAACTTCGGGCTGGGTTTCGCGATGGTGAGCACGATGGTCTCATCCTCGACGATCGTCCAGAAAACGGTGAGCGAGGAGATGCGCGGACGCGTGATGGGGCTCTTTCCGCTGGCTATGGGACTCTCGATGCTCGGCGGCCTGCCGGCCTCGATCGCCGGCCAGGTGTATGGCCTCCCGGTAGTGTTCCCGGTCCTCGCGTGGGCGACGGTGGGCGTCACCGCCTTCATCATTTTCGCCCGTCCAAGCCTGCGCGCCGTCGGGCGGCGGCCCGTACTGGAACCGGCGCCAGCGGCGGGCGGCTAACCCCGGCTCACCACCCCGCTGACGCGCTCCGGGGTCACCCGGATGATGACGCGGCCCTGCGAGCGGAGCGTCTCCAGGTAGCCGGCGGGCGGGTCCCAGTCGGGGATGCCGCGCATGGCGCGGTTGACGGTGATATGGCCGGGCACGATGTCCTCATCTTCGATGACGGCCGTCCCTTCGATGCTGAGGAAGCGGTAGGGCGCGCCCTCATCGAGCACGCAGAGGGCGGCGCGCGGGTCGCGGGCAAGAGTCTTTGCCTTGAGCCGGTCCCTGGTGGTGCTGAAGATGAGGTCGTCGCCATCGACGGCGTAGAAGACCACCGAGTTCGTCGGGCTTCCGTCGCGCCGCAGCGAGGTGACGACCGCCCACTTCATGGAACGGACGAATGCATCCTGGTCGGGTTTGCCAATCACCTGAGGCCTCCATTGCCGTCAATTTCACCGAGGAAGGCGCCGACAATGCGGTTGAACTCCTCGGCGCGTTCGAAGTAGACCGAGTGCCCGGCCCGGGGGACACCGACGAAACGGCCGTCCGGCACCGCGGCGGCCAGGATGCGGACGGTTTCCGGCGGGATGACGATGTCCTCTTCGCCGGCCAGGCAGAGGACGGGCATGGTCAGCCCGGCGAGGGCGTCGGGCGGGGCGGCGCGCATCTCGCCGAGCTGGCGGCGCAGCGCCTCCTTATCGAGCCCGGACGCGAGGTTGTTGATCTCCCAGTAGAGGTAGTGGAGGGCCGGCTGTTCGGCGGCCATGCGTTCGCCGCCGGCCGGATGGATGCCGCGCTCGAAGAGGCCCTGTTCCCGGCCGCGCGGCTGCGCTTCCCAGATAGCCGCGAACGCGGGGTGGGCGAGCGTGCCCGTGGTGTCGCACATCACGAGCGCCTTGACGCGGGCAGGGTTGGCAAGCGCGTAGGCGAGGCACGTCCAGCCGCCCATGGACTGAGCGACGAGCCGCACCTCGGCGAACCCCAGGTGGTCGAGGAGGGCGGCGAGGTCTTCGGCGAAGGCGTGGGCGCCGGGTCCACCGGGTTCTTCGGTTCAAGGTGCGAAGCCGCGGTGGGCGAAGGTCACGCAGGTGTAGCGGTCGCGGAAGGCGGGCACCTGCTGCCACCAGCTGATGTGGTTGCCGCCGAGGCCGTGAGCGAAAACGAGCGGAGGGCCAGAGCCGGTTACCTCGTAGTAGAGGCGGGCG
>CALMIW010000197.1 GCA_937864275.1 uncultured Dehalococcoidia bacterium | reverse complement strand
CCTGGGGGCGCGGCACGCTCTCGCCGCGGAACCGGCGCCGGACTTCATCTGGCTGCTGAACCCGGACGCACACGTCGTTCCCGAGACGGCGCGCGAACTCGTAGCGGTGGCACGGGAAAGCGGCGCGGGCATTGCGAGCGCGCCGGAAGGCGGGCCCGGGATGGCCGGTCACGGACACTGGCCGCAGCCGTTCTACCTGACCCCGCAAACCTTCATGGTACGTCGCCGGGAGGGCGAGCGATGGCTGGAAACCGGCCGCTGCGCGGGATGGTGCGCCGTGGTCGATGCGCGGCTCGCGAAGGCCCTGATCGCCCGTGACGGGCACTTCGAAGACGAGCGGCTGTTCCTGGACTGGGACGAATGGGACCTCACGCTCCGGGCAAAGGCCCTGGGCTGGCGGTCCGTCGCGGCGCTGCGAGTGGTCGCGGAACACGACGGCTTCGGGCGCACTTTCGGGACGACGCCCATGGCGGCGGCCCGGCAGTACTACCAGTCGCGCAACGCCATCGCCGTCGCACGGCGGAACCTGCCGGCGTGGCAGTTCTGGCCAATGCTGGCCGTGCGATTGGGGCGCGACTTCTCATGGTTCGCGCGCCTCCGCCTGCGGGGGACGACCCCGAACGAGAAGGCCTACGTGAAGGGATTGATCGACGGGCTTCGCGGGGCGACGGGGCGCTGGAAGCACCATCCCGAGTCGCCGCTCGCCAGACGCTGACGCGTTGCCATCGCGGACTCCACGGTGTCGCGGCGCCGCGCGACGGTAGCGGCAGACAACGTACCGGAGGCAGGGCGATGACGATGACGTTTTTGGACGGACCGGCGCGGACCGGGGCGATGCCGCTGGCCGCGATGGCCCTGCTTCGCGCGGCGCTTGGGCTGGTCGCGCTGGGCATCACGGGGTTCGGCCGGCCCGCGCTGATCGACCGGCGGACCGGGAAGGTGAGGCTGCAATGAGCGAAGAGGTGCCGGTCGGCCGGCTGGTGTCGATCATCGTGAGCGTCCTGGCGGCGGCGCTGCTGCTGTCGCTGGCCGGGCTGGTGGTCCTTGGCGCGCTCGATGGCGACACGGGCGTAACGACGACGCTGACGCACGTCATCGAGACGCTGCTCGGGGTGTTCGTCGGCATCGCGGCGGGACGGCTGGCAAGCGAGAAGTGAAGTTGCCCACGGAAGCAAAGAGGCGGCCCGTTTGGGCCGCCTCTTTGTGTGTGTGGGAACGACTCGCTCGGGATTCGGCTACTCCCCGGCCAGCTCCCCGAGCGTGGCGAGGGTGCGCTCCATCGCCGTCGTGTCTCCCGGGGGGATGATCGGCATGGCGAGGAGTTCGCCGGCGCCAAAGTCCGGGAGCGAGCGGAGGCGATCCTTCACCTGCGAAGGCGAACCGTGGACGACGAGCGCGTCGATCATGCGGTCGCTCAGCTCGCCATCCTTTGCCTCGGGGAAGCCGGCATCCTGGAACATCTGCGAGTAGAACGGCACCCGGGGGTAGAAGCCGATCTGGCGGCGGGCGCCGGCTCGCACTGCTTCGGCGTCCTCGGTGACGGCCACGGGGACGTGGGCGACGAGAGGCGGCGCGGGACGGCCGGCTTTGGCGGCGCCTTCCTTCAGCGCGGGCACGGCGACATCGCGCAGGTAGGGCAGCGGGCACACCCACGAGATGGCTCCATCGGCGAGCTCTCCCACGAGGCGGAAGCCGTTTTCGCGCAGGGCCGAGGCCATGAGCGTGACCTGGGTAGGCCCGCCGGTCTGGGCGCGTGCCGTGAGCCGCTTGCCTTCGAAGTTCACGGCGCCGGTCTCGAGGACGGAACGGAGGATCGTGAGGTATTCCCGCAGGTGCTGGAGCGGGCGCTCGAAGGGGATGCCCCAGGTGCCTTCGATGGCGGGCTTGTGGCTGGGGCCGACGCCGAGGCGCAGCCGCCCCGGGGCGAGCGAATCGACGGCGATGGCGCCCTGGGCCATGGCGAGCGGGTGGCGGGGGAAGGTCGGCACGATGGAGGTGCCGAACTTGATCGTCTTCGTGTGCTGGGCGGCCGCGCCGAAGATGGCGAACGGGTCCGGGGCGACGCCGCCGACCGTGAGCCAGGAGCACTGGATGCCGGCCTTTTCGGCGGCGACGATCGCATCGACCGTTTCCTGGGCGGTGCGCGCGGTGGAATGGACGCCGACGAGGACGCCTTTCATCGCTTCACGCCCGGGGACTGCTGGCGGAAGAGGCCGTCGCGCCAATCGAGGGCGCCCTTCAGGCCGGTGCCGTCCTTCATGCCTTCTCGCATCTTGTCCTGCCAGGCATAGGAGAAGCCGGTGAACTGGCCGGCAGCGTCGAGTTCGGTGGAACTGCGGACCGAGCTGTAGATGCCCATGTTCTCGTAGAACCGGTTCATGTTGAGCTTGAGGATGGCGAGATGGTCGGCGGTCATGTTGGCCAGCCGGTCGGAGAGGGCGATGGTGTTGGTCTCGAGGTCTTCCTTCGGCCAGGCGTAGTTGATCATGCCGATGCGCTCCGCCTCGGTGCCGCTGACGGAATCGCCGGTGTAGTAGAGCTCCTTCGCCTTGCGCATGCCCATGACGAGCGGCCAGATGGCGCCCGTGCGGGCGACGCCGAGCCCGCGCAGGCCGGGATGGCCGAGCTGGGCGTCATCAGCGGCGACGACGAGGTCCGCCATCATGGCGAGTTCGCAGCCGCCGGCAAGGCAGTAGCCGTGGACCTGGGCGATGGTGACCTTCGCCATGTTCCAGAAGTACATGTGGATGTCGGTGATCTGCTGCATGCCGGTGCGGATGCCCATCAGCAGCCGGCGGCCGCTCTCATCGACGGTCTTGTAGCGGCGGACGACGGCATCGGCGCCGCCGCGGGCGGGCGCGAGGTCGTAGCCGGCGCTGAAGGTGCGCCCGGCGCCGCGGACGATGATGACGCGGGCGGAGTCATCGGCTTCGAGTTCGTGGAGGGCGTCGTTCCATTCGAAGAGGAGCTCCTGGGAGAGGGAGTTCATCTTCTCCGGGCGGTTGAGCGTCACGCGGGCCACACGGCCATCGGTGCCCACGCGGTCGACGAGAATGTTTTCGTAGGTAGCCATGGCGGGGATTATAGGCCCTCACCCCCAACCCCCTCTCCGGCGCCGCGGGAGAGGAGTTACGCGACGACGCGTGGGTGCTCTATGCTCCGCACGTGACGCGCACCATCCAACTGCTCGAACCGTCCAGCGCCGCGACCGTCGTGGAAGCGAAGGCGAGCGGCGATGCGCTGTGGCTTTCGAAGGCGGACCTCGCGGCGGCGACGGGGTTCGAGCTGAAGCCCGAAGGGCTGTGCCGCGACCACCTCTGCTATCCCGTGCCCCCGGGGCGCGAGGCAGAGTTCGTGCGCGGTGACGAGGTGAACGTGGCAGCGTTCTGGCGGCATCGCGGCGGCGCGGTGGCCGCTTCGAAGAGCGGCGACGTGTGGGTGCTCGGCGATGCCGAGGACGAACAGCGGTCACGGTTCGACACGCTGGAGGCGCCGGATTTCACGCTGCCCGACCTGAGCGGCGAGTTGCATTCGCTCTCGGACTACCGGGGCAGGAAGGTCCTGCTGGCCACCTGGGCCTCGTGGTGAGGATGCCGCCGTGATCTGCCCGTGTGGCAGAAACTGACCGAGCAAGTGGGACCGGAGAACCTGACGGTCATCGCGGTGGCGCTCGATAGCGCGCCGGGGGCGCCCGACGCGTTTATCCGCGAGGCGAACGCGACCTACCCGGTGCTGAACGACCGGGAGCACCACGTGGCCGAGCTGTACAACCTCGTGAACGTGCCCCAGGCGGTCTGGATCAACGAGGAGGGGCGCATCGTGCGGCCGCCCGAGCCTGCGGGAGCGTTCGACTTCCTGAACAAACGGGGTCCCGATACGACGCAGGAAGAGATCGCGGAGCTGATGGAGCAGGGAAGGCGGGCCAAGCTGCTGTACCTGGACGCGATCCGCGACTGGGTGGCGAAGGGCGACGCAAGCGCCTATGCCTACAGTGAAGCGGAGGCGCGCGCGCACTTCGCCCAGCCGGACGATTCGGTGCGGGAGGCGCATGTGAATTTCCGGCTGGGGCAGCACCTGATCGCGGCGGGGCGAGGCGACGAGGGGCGAGCGTTCGTGGAAGAAGCGAAGCGGTTACACCCGGAGAGCTGGGCGATGTTCCGCGAAGCCGCGGAAAAGCTCGAGTCCGGGCCGATGGCGGGGATCGCGGCGGCCGCGGACTTCGCGGAGCGCCTGGCCGAACGGGCGGCAGCGAACAAGCCGTACTACACGCCGATCGATATTGACGGGCTGCCGAGCTGACCTAGCCCCACGCCCCGGTGGTGGCGCTGGCGGGAGCCGCCGGTCGCGTTTCGAGGTTCACGAGGGCGGGCTGCTTGTTGATTGGGCGCTTCGGCCGGCGCTGCCCACGCGGTCGACGAGGATAGTTACGTAGTTAGCCATGGCGGGGATCATGGAGAGAAGGGAAGAGGGAACGGCCGTTGGGCCGCGGGGGGGGTTGGTCGGGAGGACCCGGACGCCGAGAGGGCGATGAAGGCGAGGGGCGCCCCCGACGCGCAGCAAGCCCCAAGGACGAAAGGGGCGCCGGGGCTGACGACATCCCAGAGGACGCCGGCGGCGATGCTGGCGACGAGGGTGACGAGCCCGGTCGCCCCCTGGAACACGCCGAGGGCGCTCGAGCGCACCGACGGCGGCGCCATATCGGCAACAAAGGCCTTGGTGATGCCGTCGGTCGCGGCGATGTAGATGCCATAGAGGGCGAGCAACGGCCATACCGCCCACTCGCTGGAGACGGTGGCGAAGCCGAGATAGACCGCGGCGAAGACCAGGTATCCGCCGACGAGCAGGACCGGGCGAGGGACGACATCGCTGAGAATGCCGGCCGGGTAGGCGCCGAGCGTGTAGACCACGTTGTAGACGACGTAGGCGAGGACGACGAGGGTGGTGCTCAGGCCGATGTCTTTCGAACGCAGGATGAGGAAGGCGTCACTCGAGTTGCCGGCCATGAAGAGCGCCGCGACCGCGAGAAAGAGCCAGTACTGCCGGGGCAGGTCACGCAGGCTGATGGCTTCGGTCGCATCGTCGGGCCCGGGCCTGCGTTCCGGGAGCCAGCGGAGGACGAAGACGGCGATGAGGCCGGGGACAACGGCGATGGCGATGGCCCAGCGCAGGTGGTCGCCGGCGAGGGCGATGAAGAGCAACCCGAGGAGCGGCCCGCCGACGGCACCGAGGCTATCGAACGAACGATGGAAGCCAAAGAGGCGGCCGCGGTTCTCCCTCGTGGTGAAGTCGGCGAGGAGCGCATCGCGCGGGGCCGTGCGGATGCCCTTGCCGAAGCGGTCCATCGCCCGCCCGGCAACGGCGAACCCCCACGCCGGGGCAAGACAGAGGACCACCTTCCCGGCAACGGCGAGGGAATAGCCGGCGACGATGAACGGCTTGCGCGCGTTTGCACGGTCGGACCAGCGGCCGCTGAAGAGGCGCGTCAGGTTCGCGGTGGCTTCGGCGACGCCTTCCGTCACGCCCACGGCGGTGGCGGGGGCACCGAGGGTGACGGTCAGGAAGATCGGGATGATGGGGTAGACGAGCTCGCTCGAAAGGTCGGCGAAGAACGAGACGAAGCCGAGCAGCCAGACCGGGCGCGGGATCCCGCGGAACCATCGCGAAGGCACGCCCGCGAGTGTACGCGGCGGCGTGGCGAGACGGCTCTCAGTGCGGGAGGAGGATCTCGCCGGCCGCGAATACGACCCAGAAGAGCGTGACCAGGAGCAACGGGACGAGGACGACGAACAGGAGGACGGCGCGTTCGCGGTCGTGGATGACGGCGCGGAGACCTGCCGCGGAGGCGACGAGGCCGATGGCTACCGCGATGGAAACCGCCACCCGGCCATCGAAAAAGCCGCCATCGAACAGGTCCTTCTGCAGCGTGTGGAGCCTTGGCAGGAAGAGCCCGACCAGGGCCGCGCAGAGACCGAGCACGACCGCTGCCCGGCCGAGACGCGTGCGCGGGAGGAAGTAGACGCCCCCGGTGCTGCCTGTGGCCGGGTTGGCCATGGACGGATCCCTCCTGTGGGTCGCAGTGTGGCAGCGGCTGCCGCGCGATGCGAGGCCCACAGGTACCCGCGCGAAAGTACGAACGGGACGTGGAAGGCGGGCGAACCCGAAACGCGTTCACTGTTCTGGCACTTCAGTTGAGGGGAGGGCGTGACGACACCGTGAGCGTGAACCTCCCTCCCGTCTCGACCACGTTGCCCGAGAGCATCCAGAGCCCGGCCGACGCGCTCGCCTTTATTGCCGTGAAGAAGGGGATGGACGCGCAGAAGTCGGCGGCGGTCGCGCTGCTCGCTCTCCTGGACCCGAATCTCGGCACGCGGCTGAACGTCTCGGCCTGAGGCACCAGTTTCCCTTCCCGCGACACCAGGTGACGCGCGGCTGTTGCTACGCTGGTTGCAGGACGGCGTGGAGGTTGACCGCATGGCCAGGAAACTGCTCGTGATGATGGAGGGGCGTGCCCTCATCGAGGACGACGGCGCGATCAACGAGCAGGCATTCCTCAACGCGATGCGCCAGCCGGGCGAACCGGAGGTGACGCTGGAGGAATGCCGGGCAGCGCTCGCGGACGACACAGCCGGCGAAGCGGAGGCTGACGAGCCGTCCACGGACGATTGACCTGGTCGCATACCATGGCCGGGATGGCCGGGCCTGCGGTTGAGTCGTTCCTGTACCTGATGCGGCGCGCTTTTGACGAGGGCGAGCATTCGTTCCTCCGCAATCTCGAAGGGACGACCGATCACGAGTGGGACGCACTCGTCCCGGGGCAGCCGTTCGGACGGTCCATCGGCCACATCGCCTGGCACACGGCGGCAGGAAAGCACCTCTACTGGGACCACGCCTTCGGTTCGAAGACGCTGACTGGGGACTACACCGGCACGGGCGTACACCAGCCGCGGCGGCTGCTGGCCGACGTGGTCGCCTATGCGCGAGAGTGGCAGGCCAGGTGGCTTGCGAGCGTGGAGGCGATGACGGACGCGGACCTGGCGGCGCCGACGACGGCGCACTGGGGCTCAGTGCTTTCGATGCGGCGCGTGATCGCGGCGATGATCGAGCACGACCTCTACCACGCGGGAGAGATCAACCACCTGCGGGCGCTCCTGAACGGGAGCGACGGTCCACCGGGTTAGAGGATGCCGGGCAACGGCGCCGGTGAGCGCGAAACACTCCTGCTGGTCGCGCGGGGACAGAACATCTCCGCGAACCGGATCGCGGTACCGCTGCTGGTCATGACGATCGGGCTGGTCTGCCTGCCGCTCGGGATCCTCACATGGGAGTGGGTCATCCTGCTGGCGGGGCCGGTGGTGTTCGCTATCGGCCTGTGGCTGGCGTCGCGGTGGTGGCGCGGACGGGAGGCTCCGGTCGAGTTCGAAGTGCACGAGCAGGCCATCTTCGTCGACGGGACACTGCGGCCGTTCGGCACGGTGGCGAGCGCGAGCATGGAGTGGGCGGGCACCTCGTGGTGGACACGCCGGCACCGGACACTCTGGGTGCGTTTCAGCGACGGCGAGCGCCTCGGCGCCGGGCCGTGGCTGCGCGACTTCCAGGCGGTGCAGGCCGCCATCCTCGAACGGCTCCCCGGGCCGGTGCGCGCAGCGCTCGAAGACCGCACCATTCGGGAGTGATGGACGACAGCCAGCCCATCGTCACCGGCTACGTCGCGCCGATCCACGGGCAGGGCGCGATGGGCTTCCTGCTGCTCGGCGTGTTGGGGGGGCTGGTGCTTCTGGCCGGAGTCCTCGGCGCGACGCTTTCCCTGGCGCTGGCGGGAGTGGCGATTGGAGCGGTGGCCGGCGCGGGGTTCGCCCAGTACTGGCGGATGGCCTCGACATGGCCACTGGTGCACGTCTACCGGGACCGACTGGAAGTCGTTCGCGGACCGCAACGCGGCACCCTGGCCTTCGACGATGTCGTCGGCGTGCGGGGGTTGGAGTGGAAGAAGAGCCTGTTCCCGTACCAGAAGGCGATGCGCGTGCTGGTGCTGCAGACGCGGGGGGCGGAATGGCAGATTGGCCCCGAAGTGGCCGACCACGCTGCCGTGCAGGAAGCGG
>CALMIW010000196.1 GCA_937864275.1 uncultured Dehalococcoidia bacterium | reverse complement strand
TGGCGAGGCCGGCGCGCCGTCCTACCAGGTGATGTACGCGCAGGCAGCCCGGTTCCTCGCCGACGGCCACTCCGTCATCTTCGACAGCCCCTGCTTCTGGCCGATGATCGAGGAGACTACGCGCCGGATCGCGGCCGAGGCCGGCGCGGACTGGCTGATGCTCGAGACGTGCTGCTCCGACGAACTGCGCGACGAGCGCCTCGCGACCCGCGAACGGCTAGCCTCGAACCCGCTTGAGCGGGACCTCGGACCGATGAGGCCCGGCATGTACCACCCCGACTGCGAGCGCATCACCATCGACACGGCACGCCCGCTGGGGGACTGCCTCGCCGCGGCGCTGAGCGGCATCCGCAACGCGGCGCGCTCCAGGATCGGCGATGAGGCGGTGCGCGCGTGACACTCGTGAAGATCTGCGGGATTCGCGATGCCGAAACCGCCCTCGAAACCGCGAAGGCAGGCGCCGACTTCATCGGCATCATGTTCGCCGAATCGAAGCGCCGGGTGACGCCCCAGCAGTGCCACGACATCGTCGAGGCAATCAAGGACGCCCGCAGCCAGGGCCGCGAGGCCGCCTTCGAGGGCCCCGCCCGCGGCGAGGTCTCGGCCCGCACCTGGTTCGGCGCCTGGGCAGAGGCCATCGACCAGTCGGCGACCCGCTGGCGCCCGCTCCTCGTCGGCGTCTTCGCCGGCATGAACCCGGACGAAGTCAACGACATCGCCGGCGCCGCGGGACTGGACCTGGTCCAGCTCTCCGGCGGCGAAGATGACGACTTTGTCCGCCAGGTCCGCTGCCCGGTCATCCGCGCCGTCCATGTCCACGAAGGCATGTCCGCCGAGGACGTTGAGGACCGCTGCGTCCCCGGGATCTCGGCCGGGCTGCTCCTGGATACCGGTTCCGCCGGCGCGCTCGGCGGTACGGGCACAACCTTCGATTGGTCCATCGCCGCCCAGCTCGCGGAACGGAAGCCGTTCCTGCTGGCCGGCGGCCTCACCCCGGAGAACGTTGCCGGGGCGATCGAACAGGTACGTCCCTGGGGAGTCGACGTTTCGAGCGGCGTCGAATCCGGCGGGGTCAAAGACATCGAGAAGATCCGCGCCTTTATCCGCGCGGCGAAAGGGGTCCGCGTTGGCCGTTGAAACACCACTCTCGCCACACTTCGGCGAATTCGGCGGGCGATTCATTCCGGAGGTGCTCGTCGCCGCCCACGAGGAGCTCGAACACGAGTACAACCGGGCTACCGCCGACCCGGAGTTCCACCGCGAGCTGGATTACCTCCTGAAGCACTACGTCGGCCGCCAGACGCCGCTCTACTTCGCCGAACACCTCACCCGGGAATGCGGCGGAGCCCGCATCTGGCTGAAGCGCGAAGACCTCGCCCACACCGGCGCCCACAAGATCAACAACGCCCTCGGACAGGCGCTCCTGGCAAAGCGCATCGGCAAGCCGCGCATCATCGCCGAGACCGGCGCCGGCCAGCATGGCGTCGCTACCGCCACCGTCTGCGCCATGCTCGACCTCGAGTGCGTGGTCTACATGGGCAGCGAAGATATCAAGCGCCAATCGCTCAACGCCTTCCGGATGAAGATGCTCGGCGCGACGCTCGTCTCCGTGGAGTCCGGCAGCAAGACGCTGAAGGACGCCATCAACGAGGCCATGCGCGACTGGGTCACGAACGTCGAGACGACCCACTACATCATCGGCTCGGCAATCGGCCCCCACCCGTTCCCGACCATCGTCCGCGACTTCCAGTCGGTCATCGGCAAGGAAGCCCGCGCCCAGATGCTGGAGCAGGCCGGCAAGCTGCCGGATGTAGCCATCGCCTGCGTCGGTGGCGGCAGCAACGCCATCGGCCTCTTCCACCCATTCGTGGATGACCCGGTACGACTCATCGGCGTCGAAGCCGGTGGCGATGGCGTCGGCACCGGGCGCCACTCGGCCACCCTCGTCGCCGGGCGCCCCGGCGTCCTCCACGGCACGAAGACCTACCTACTCCAGAATGCCGACGGCCAGATCCTCGAGACGCACAGCATCTCCGCCGGCCTGGACTATCCGGGCGTCGGCCCCGAACACGCCTGGCTGAAGACGAGCGAGCGCGCGGAGTACGTCGCCGTCGATGACAAACAGGCCCTCCAGGGCTTCCAGTCGCTGACGAAGACGGAGGGCATCATCCCCGCGCTCGAACCCTCGCACGCCATCTACCACGCCATGCGCGTCGCCCGCGAACTCGGGCCGGAGAAGGACATCCTCGTCGGCCTCAGCGGCCGCGGCGACAAGGACATGCACACCGTCGCCGCCGCGCTGGGGGTCTCCCTCTGAACGAAGCGACGGCTTCTCGCGCGCGGCGAAGCTTCGGCTGGGGCCCACGGGAGGCCCTCATCGGCGTGGGCGCCTTCATCGGCCTGTTCATGGTCATCACGGTCGCGATCATCCTGTTCTCGGCCACCCGCGACGAGTTCATCACCGACGACGTCGGCGACAGCTTCGAGAAGATGAACGCCGTCGCCGAATACGCCGACGAGCGCCTCGCGGCCGCCGCGAATGGCGAATCCCTCCCCGGGCCGCCGGCCATCCTCGCGAACCAGAGCGACCTCCGTTTCGCACTCGTGATGACGGGTGTTTCACAGGTCTTCCTCGTGGCCCTGGTCATCATGGTCTCCCGGCAGGGCGTCTCCGGCTTCGTCCGGCAGACGGGCATGGACCGGATCCACCTCGGCCGCGTCTGGCTCATCGCGGGGTGCGTCATCCTCGCCTACATCGGCACGTTCCTCTACTCCGTCGCCGCCGCCGCGAGCGGCATCGGCTGGCTCGAACCCACCTCGACGGTCCCCGCGGCCGTCATTCGCGACGACACCACCCTGCTGATCACCGGCATCGTCACGCTGGTCGGAGCGCCGATCTCCGAGGAGATGTTCTTCCGCGGCCTGCTCCTCAGCGGGTTCAGCCGCTGGGGCGCGATCGTCGCCGCCATCATCTCCGGCTTCATGTTCAGCCTCGTCCACTTCGATCCCGGCAGCTTCATCCCGTTCGTCGGCATCGCGCTGGGGCTCGGCTGGCTCTACTGGCGCCGGGGCTCCCTCTGGGACTCCATCGCGTTCCACTTCCTCTTCAACGCGACCAGCTTCAGCATCATGGTGGCGACGCGATGATCGGCCGCAAGCTGGACGCGATGCCGTGGGCCGAAACCGCCGTCCTGGTCGGCATCTGGCTCGCGCTCGCCGCGTTCGTCGTGCCGCGCATGCTCATCGGCCCCAGCGCGGAGGCGCTCGGCGCGGGCCGCGCCTACACCGACATCGGCAACGCCTTCGAAAAAGCCGCCGAAGTGGCCCGCTACGCCGACCTCCGCCTCGTCCGCGCCGTCGCCGGGAACCCCCTGCCCGAGCCGCCCCGCATCCACGGCGATGTCGTGGCGGCCCGCGTCGCCTGGGGATACGCCATCGTCGCGACGGTGCTCTTCGGCGTCATCGCCGTCGCCGTCAGCCGCCAATCGCCGGCGCGGTTCGTCGCGCTCACCGGCCTCAACCGCTTCGACTTCGACCGGCTCTGGATCCCCGGGCTGGCCGTCGCCGTCGTGTACCTCGGCGTCGGGCTGTACACCCGCGCGGTGCATGCGTTCGGGATCGAAGTGCTCCAGACCGAGCCCGGCGGCTTCGAAGTCACCGCCCGCGACACCCTCGCCCTCGCGCTCTACGGCCTGACGACCGTGGTCGCCGCCCCCTTTGGCGAGGAGCTCTTCTACCGGGCGCTGGTGTTCGGCGGGCTCTCCCAGTGGGGGTTCGTCCCCGCGGCGCTCGTCTCCAGCGTCCTCTTCGCCCTCTCCCACCTGGACGCGGCGATGATCATCCCCTTTTCGATTGCCGGCCTGGCGATGTGCTGGCTCTACTGGCGCAGCGGCTCCCTCTGGGATGCCATCGCCTTCCACGTGCTCTTCAACCTGCTCAGCTTCATTCTCTTGTTGGCGAGGATCTAACCGATGTCCAAACGCATGCGCGAACTCTTCGAACAGGCCCGTCGCGATGGCCGCAAGCTCTTCATCCCCTACATCACCGCGGGTTACCCGACGATGCAGGAGACCGTGCCCTTCCTGCTCGCCGCCGAGGCCGGCGGGGCCGACATCATCGAACTGGGAGTCCCCTTCACGGACCCCCTCGCCGATGGCGCCACCATCCAGCACGCCAACACCATCGCGCTGGAGCACGGCATCTCCGTGCAGGGATGCTTCGACATCGTCCGCGAGGCGCGCAGGCAGGGGCTCCGGGCGCCGATCGTGCTCATGGGCTACTACAACCCGCTCTACTCCCGCGGCGAAGAGCGCGCCGTCGCCGAAGCCAAAGCCGCCGGCGCCGACGGCTTCATCGTCGTCGACCTTCCCGCCGAAGAGGCCGGCAATTTCATCGCCGCCTGCCGCGCGAACGACATGAGCTTCATCCCCCTGGTCGCTCCCACCAGCACCGACGACCGGATCGAGGTGCTCGCGAAGACGGCCGACGCCTGGATGTACTGCGTCAGCGTCACCGGCACCACTGGCGGCAAGACGGTCGATTCGGGCGACCTTGCCACGTTCGTTTCGCGGGTCCGCGCCCATACCTCCCTGCCGCTGGCGGTGGGCTTCGGCATCAACAATCGGCAACAGGCCGATATGGTCCGCGAGGTCGCCGATGCAGCAGTCGTGGGCTCTGCTATAATCGCCACCATTGACGCCGCGGAGGAAAGCCACCGCGCGCAGAGCGTCAGGGAGTTTGTGGAGAATGTCTCCGGCCGAGAACGGACAGGTGAAAGCGGCCCGCACGTGGGCTAACGAGCGCCGATGGGCGTGGCGTTGGCCCCTCGTGGGCCGCGCTTATGGTTGTCCGCCGGCCGGGGCTTTTGGGCTCCCGGTTCGCTAAGGGCACACAACACAACCCGATCGAACCAACCCTGGAGGAGGCAACTGCGCGTATGCCGGTTCGCGGCGTCCGTGGTGCGACTACTGTCACCCGGAATCAGAAAGACGAAATCCTCGATGTCACCACCGAGCTGCTGAAAACCATGCTCGATGTGAACGGCATCAACACCGAGGACATCGCTTCCTGCTGGATCACCACAACGCCCGACGTGTTCGCCGAATTCCCGGCGGTTGCTGCGCGCCACATGGGGTGGACCCAGGTCCCCCTCATGCAGAGCCACGAAATGTCGGTCCCCGGCATGCTCCCGCTCTGCATTCGCGTCCTTCTCCACTGGAATACGGAGAAAACCCAGAGTGACATCCGGCACGTCTACCTCCGAGAGGCCGCCCGCCTCCGGCCAGACCTCAGCTCGAGTACTTTCTCGACCGCGCGTTAGTGGAGAACCCCCGTTGATTATCGTTGTATCCCCGGAAGCTACCCCGGACGACCTTGACCACATCGTCGCCCGGGTGGAAGAAACCGGCCGCCAGGCCCACCTGTCTGTCGGCACCGAACGCAGCATCATTGGCGTCATCGGCCCCGACGACCCGTCGCTCCAGGACGCCTTCGAAGCCCTGCCCCACGTCGAGTCCGTCCATCGCGTCACCAAGCCCTACAAGCTCGTGAGCCGCGACTTCCATCCCGCGAACACCGTCGTCGATGTCGCCCAGGGCGTCACCATCGGCGGCACCGAGCTCGCCGTCATGGCCGGCCCCTGCTCCATCGAGAACGAAGCCCACATCTTCGATGCGGCCCGCGCTGTGAAGGCAGCCGGCGCGAACATGCTCCGCGGCGGCGCCTACAAGCCCCGCAGCTCGCCCTACGCCTTCCGCGGCCTCGGCCCGGAAGGGCTCGCCTACCTCGCCGCCGCCGGCAGGGAAACCGGCCTCCCCGTCATCACCGAACTCATGAGCGTCCGCGACATCGACGCCGTCTGCCAGTACTCCGACGTCATCCAAATCGGCGCCCGCAACATGCAGAACTTCATGCTCCTGGATGAGGTGGGCAAGGCGAAGAAGCCGGTGATGCTGAAGCGCGCCCTCAGCGGCCAGATCGAGGAGTGGCTGCTCGCCGCCGAGTACATCCTCGCCCAGGGCAACCCGGACGTGATCCTCTGCGAGCGCGGCATCCGCACCTTCGAAACCGCCTACCGCAACACCTTCGATGTCAACGCCATCCCCCTCGTCAAAGAGCTCAGCCACCTGCCCGTCATCGCCGACCCGAGCCACGGCACCGGCAAGGTCGGGCTCGTCACGCCGGTCGCCATGGCCGGAATCGCGGCAGGCGCCGACGGCCTCATGATCGAGGTGCACAACAACCCCGAACATGCCCTCAGCGACGGTGCCCAGTCGTTGACCTATGACAAGTTCGGGGCGATGATGCGCTCCGTCGCCGGTATCGCTGCCGCCGTCGAGAGGACCCTCTCCGGAGTGAGAGAGCCTGTCGCGGCACGATAGCGGAGAGGGTCGCAAGACCAGGACGGGGGTGCCCCTGCGGGGGGGCGCTGGCCCGTCGGGAGTCATGGCCGAAATTTCCCTCCCCGTCTTCCAGGGTCCCCTGGATCTCCTCCTCCACCTCATCGAGCGGGACGACCTCGACATCACGGCCGTCTCGCTCGTCACCGTCACCGATCAGTACCTCAAGGCCATCCGGACCGGCGAGCGCTTCGACCCGCAAGCGCTCGCCGAGTTCGTGGCCGTCGGTGCGAAGCTCATCTACCTGAAGTCGAAGGCGCTCCTCCCGCGGCCGGCCCAGGCCGAGGGCGAATCGCTCGAAGACGATGACGTCGGCGCCGAACTGATCGAACTCCTCCGCGAATACAAGCGCTTCTCCCAGGTCGCCGACATGCTCGAAGAGCGCCAGGAAGAGGGCTCCCGCATCTACACGCGCCTCGCGCCGCCCCCGGAAGTCCCCGAGGGCACCGGCCTCGGCAACGTCACCATGGACCGCCTCCGCGCGATCATGCTCGAAGTGATGAACAAGAAGCCGGCCGAGCCGCGGCCCCGCGCCATCATCCAGCGCGACACCACCATGACCCTCTCCGCCCGGCTCATGGACTTCCGCGAACGCCTCCAGCGCCGCGGGCGGTTCTCCTTCCGCCGCATCCTCATGGAATGCACCACCCGGGTCGACGTCGTCGTCTCCTTCCTCGCCATCCTCGAACTCATCCGCTCTGGCGAATGCGACGCCGAGCAATCGAACACCTGGGGCGACATCGAAGTCGTGGCGCTCGTCCGGGTCTAACACCGGGGTCCGGCATGCACCGTTCCGCGCCCCTGGCCGCAACATCCCGGCGCGCCCTTCGTGACTCCGACACTTCAATCATCCTTGACAGTTTTTCCTGTCGGCGCCAGAATCCGCACCATGCTTGATGTCGCCGTCATCGACAACGCCGCCGCGGCCGAAGCCTCACTCGATCCCATCCGTTCCCGGCTGCTGGCCGCGCTCGCGGAACCGCAATCCGCCGCGACGCTGGCGGCCAGGGTCGGGCTGCCCCGCCAGAAGGTGAACTACCATCTGCACGCCCTCGAGGGGCACGGCCTCATCGAGCTTGTGGAGGAACGCCGCAAGGGCAACGTGATGGAGCGGATCATGCAGGCGACGGCAGCGTCGTTCGTCATCTCGCCCGCAGCCCTCGCGGAGGTCGCTCCCGACCCGGAGCGTGCGCCGAACCAGCTCTCCGCCCGCTGGATGCTCGCCCTCGGGGCGCGGCTCATCCGCGACCTCGGCGAGCTCATCTCCGGCGCCACCAGAGCGGGCAAGCCGCTTGCCACCTTCGCCATCGATAGCGAAGTGCGCTTCGCCACCGCCGGCGACCGTGCCGCGTTCGCATCCGAACTTGCGCAGGCGGTCGGCAGCCTGGTCGCGAAGTACCACGACGGCGCAGCGCCCCGGGGGCGGCCGCACCGGCTGGTCGTCGCCCTCCACCCGAGCGTCCTTCGCCCCGCACTCAATCCCGGCGGCCCTGCGGGGGCCGTCACCACGACCACCCAGGAGTAGCCGCATGTCTCGAGAGTTCAAGATCGTCCACGAAGGGGAAGTACCCGGCGCGCCCGAACAGGCATGGGAGGCCATGACCACCGGCATCGGCGGGTTGGGAGGGGCGATGGGAAGAGGAGGCCGCGGGGGGGGGGCCCGCGCCCGCGAGGGGGGGGGGCCGGGCCCGGGCCCGCCCC
>CALMIW010000195.1 GCA_937864275.1 uncultured Dehalococcoidia bacterium | reverse complement strand
CTTGCGTCGCCTGGGCGCTGATGCGCGTACCGAACGGGATCTGGAGCGCCTGCAATTCGGTCTCGGTGTCGACCGCGCCGGTGGCGTCCGCCACCCAGCCCATCACGTTCAGGCCTGTCACCGGGTTGACCAGGGTGCCTTCGACGTCGATATCGAAGGCGCCGTCGCGCGTGTAGTAGTTGCGCGTGCCGTCGCTCACCACGAAGAAGCCGTCGCCCTGGACCGCGAAGTCCGTGAGCTTGCCGGTGCTCTGGAGCGAGCCCTGCGTCATGATGTTGTCGATGCCGCCGAGCTGCATGCCGAGGCCGATCTGGGCAGGGTTGGTGCCGCCGCGGCCCGCCTGCGGGGTGCTCGCGCCGCGGACCGTCTGCCCCAGGATGTCCTGGAACGTCGCCCGGCTGGATTTGAAGGCGATCGTGTTCACGTTCGCGATGTTGTTGCCCACCACGTCCATGTAGGACATGTGGTTCTTCATCCCCGAGATCGCGCTGAAGAGTGCTCGCATCATGGCAGGTAACGATCCTTTCGTGCCGGCTCCCCGAGCCGCGCTGGTGGATCAGGCCTCCGACATGCGGACCGGCCTAACTGGGCGTTGAGGATGTGGTTCGAACTCAGGCGATGACGACTGAATCGATGTTTGTGAAGACCCGCTCCTTTCCGGCTTCGGCGTTGATCGCGGTCACGACCTTCCGGTCGCGGATGTCGACGACGACCGCGAGGTCATCGAGCAGGACGACGCTGCTGCGCGCGCCCTTCTCCGCCGCTCGCGTGATCGCGGAATTGAGGCGATCGAGGCGCCCGGCATCGATGTCGAGGTCTCGCCGGTCGATGCGTTTCTGCGCGTGGTTGCTGAAGTGCACGCTCCGGCCGGCGGTGCTGAGCGCTTCCTGGAAGCTGGGCCCTCCCGCCATGCGGACCGGGGCCTGGCCGCTCTGCCGGGTTGGACCGGGTACGGGCCCAAGTGGCTGCGTGCGGTCGATCGCCATCACCACACCTCCGCGATGGTGAACAGGTCGACAACCTTGCCGCCGACGATCAGCATCGGGATGCCCTTGGCATCGGTGACGACCCGCTCGACCACGCCCGTGACTTCGTTGCCCGCGTTCGGCAGGTCGGCGGCGGCGAAGACGACACGGTCGTCTTTGTTCACGTCCACACGTTCCATGCTGGTCAGGTTCGCGAACGAGCGCCCGAACTTCTCGCGGGAAACGATGTCGCGCGTGACGGCGATGCCGTCGACCTGCTCTCCGGTGATCGTCCTCCCGATCATGCTGGTCGCGCTGGTCAACTCGTTGACGCCCTGGAGTACCTTGACCCCTTCGGCCACGGCCTTCATCTGGTTGAGTGATTCAAATTGCGCCATCTGCGCCATGAAGTCCGTGTCCGACTGCGGTTCCAGCGGGTTCTGGTTCTGCATCTGCGCGATGATCAGCTTCATGAAGTCGACCTGGCTCAACTCGGACTTGGCCGAGGTCTTCGGGGTGTAGGTCGAGTTCTTCAGCGCGGTGACGGCGTCGATAGGTTGCGTCATGGTGTACTCCTAGACCCGGTACACCAGCGCGCCATCCGGGTTGTAGGCGGCGCGCAGGCGCTGATGAATTTCGATGTTCGTGTCGTCGCCGCCGAAGATGGCGGCGAAGTCGCTGGCGTTGCCGGCCGGCTGGCGTCGCGTCTGTTCGCCCCAGCCCTGTTCGCCATTCCCACGGCCGAGTCCAACGTTCACGTCCGAAAGGTTCAGGCCCCGTTCTCCGAGCAGGTTGGAGAGGTCCTGTGTGTGGTCGCGAAGCAGCTGCATCGCCTCCTGGCGTTCGGCCCGGACTTCCACCCGGACGCTGTCGCCCTGCGTATGGACGCGGATCGTCACTTCGCCGAGGTCGACCGGGTCGAGGTGGATGCGCGCCTCGCCGCCACCTGCTTCGACGCGTTCGATGACGGTGCTGGCGACCTGCTCAACCTGCGGCGGCACGTCTTGCGCCGGTGCCGGTTCCGCGGGAGCTGCCGGTGCCTCCGCAGCCTGAACATCGGGTCGCTGGCGAAGTTCGCCGACTGCCGAGTTGGCGGCCGCGTGGGCGACGCCGTTGCCCGATGCGCGCGGCCGGGGCCGCCCGAGTTCCGCGGGGCCTGCCGGAGTGCCGTTGCCACCCGAGTCACCCGCTGCGCCTTCTTCGTGGCCCTGCGTCTGAGCGTTCCCGACGGGGCGGACCACGCTGCTGACTTCTGCTTCGACTGCCTCGGTGGGGCCTAGTGGCGGGGCCTCGGCCGTTCGTGTTTTTATGGGCGGTTCGCCGGCCTCGCCCGCAATCGCCATCTCCTCGGCAGACGGCATGAGCTCGATCGACGACGCCCGCGGTCCGCTCTCGGTGGTGTGCCGGGGGATCGCCTCGGTCGGTACGTCTCCCTGGACGAACGGCGCTGCGGCTGCCTCTTGCGGTTCCGCAACCATCTCTCCCGGCATGAGTTCGATGCGGCTCGCCTCTGGTCCCCGTTCGGCCGGTGCGCCAACCTGGATGGCGGAGGCTCCCGAGAGTTCTCCAGCGGCGGGTACGTCCTGCGCTGCCGCCTGGGGCATGTTCAGTGGCACGCCCAGCGCCAGGAGAGCCGCGAGCGGGTCGCGGTCCTTCTCGTCGCTTTCGCCGGTCTCTTCGGCGCTCGGCAACAGCTCGATTCCGCCAGTCAGGGGCATGAGTTCTCCGGCGGAGTCCCTCGCGTTGGAGCCGAGCGAGGCCAGGAGGTTGGCGAAGATGTCGCCGGCCGGCGCTTCGCCGCTGACCTTCGCCCCCGCTGCCGGGGCGCCGGCCGTGGCCAGGAGCGCATCGACGGGGGCCTGTATCACGAGTCCCATTACATCTGCATCCTGAAGACTTCCTGGTAGGCCTCGACGGCCTTGTTGCGGATCGTCGTCGCGAGACTCATCGCGAGGCTTTCGGTCTCGACTGCGAGCATCACGTCGTGAAGCTCTACGTCCTGCCCGGTGGCCATCGCGTTCACCTTCGCGTCGGCGTTGTCGCTCACCGCCTGGAGCTGGCCGATGGCCTTCCCCAGCATGTCGGCGAAACCTGCCGCCGGTTTCGCCGCCGCGGTCGCACCAGTCTGGGCAACCGCGCCAACTCCCTGAATCCGTCCGATCTCCATTGCTACCTCCTCAACCCGTGTAAGGGCCGCCCGGCGAAACCCCTAAACGACTATCTGCTTGTGATGTCCAGCGCCCGCAGCGCCATCTGCTTCACCGCGTTCAGCACCGTTACGTTCGCCTGGTAAGAACGGTTGGCCGACGTCAGGTCGGTCATCTCCTGGACGAGGTCCACGTTCGGCATCTCCAGAAGGCCCGTCTCCGGGTCGGCATCCGGATGCGAGGGGTCGCTGACGATGCGGCCCGGCGTTTCGGTATCGACGCCCACCTGCGTGAGGACCACGCCGGTGCTCCCGCCGCCCATGAACTTGCGGACCACGTTCGCGAACGGCATCGCAGGGTCGCCCGAGGAAAAGCGGACGACCTTTCGCTGGTATGCACCGCCTTCGGGGGTGCTCGTGGTTTCCATATTGGCGATGTTCGAGCTGACCGTGTCCATCCGGACCCGCTGTGCCGAGAGTCCGCTCGCCGTGTTCGCTATCGATCGGATAAGACCCATGAGAATTCCCCCTTACGAAATGACCGTGCGGATGGTCCCGAGCTTCTTGCTCAGCGCCTGAGACGCGGCCTGGTAGCGCATCTGCGTCTCAGTGAGCGTGATCATTTCCTGGTCGATATCCACCGAGTTCCCATCCATGCGCGAAGAACTCAGGAGTTGTTGAGGGTCGAGACCGAGCTGGTCGCGGAGTGCGCTCCCGCCTGTGTAGTGGCGGGCATCCGTGGCCGCCATCTGGTTGGCGCCCCTGCCGAACATCCGCTGAAGTTCCGTTTCGAAGTTCACCTCCTGGCGGACGTACCCGGGGGTGTCGATGTTCGCGATGTTGTTGGACGTCGCCTGCTGGCGGCGCGAGAGGCCGTCAAGCCATCCCGTCAACGTCTGCAGGCCCCGGTCACCGATGGGATTCACAGGCCACCTCCCCGTGGGCGCCAGCGCGTCGTCGCCAGCTCGTCGATGAGCCGCGATTCGGCGCGGGAGCGTTCGATCCGCTCTTCTTCCAGCCGCTTGTCCAGCAGCGCTTCCATGGCTTTGCGGTCGCGGCGGCGGAGCAGCAGCTCATTCCGCTCTTCCTCCACGTCGTTGGCCGAGTGTTCGAGCGCCGCCCGCCTGGCCCCGATCTCCCGGTCGACCCGGCGAAGATAGGCGCCCGCGGCGAGGAAGTCGGCCACATCCAGCGGGCCGTCGTTCGCCGTGCTTTCCATGAGTTGCTCGCGGTTCCCGAGCGATTCGTTGAGAGCGTCCTCGCGCCTTCGATAGAGCCGCGTCGCCGCCGCGAGTTCGCCCTCCTGGAGCTTCTCGAGGCGCTCACGCTGCTTCACCAGCCGCCGCAACCTCTGTGGCGTCAGCGTCATACACGTCCTCCGCGTTCACGGTGTCCGGGGAGTCCTCCGGGTCGATCGCCATCAGGCCCCCGATGCCTGCGTCGAACGGCGTCACGTCGTCCGAACGCTGCCGTAAAAAGGAGTTGATCGACGGCATCAGGTCGATGGCACGGTCCACGAGCAGGTCGCTGCCACGCACATACGCGCCGATGGAGATGAGGTCCCGCGCATCGGCATGCGCGGCGAGGAGGCCGCGCAGGTTGCGTGCAGACTCCTTGTGCGCGGCGCCCGCCACCCGGTCCATCAGGCGAGAGACGCTGCCCAGGACGTCGATGGGCGGGTAGTGCCCCGCGCTCGCCAGCGTCCGCTTCAACACGATGTGCCCATCGAGAGTCGCGCGGGCGAGGTCGGCGATCGGCTCGTCCATGTCCTCGCCGTCGACAAGGACGGTGTAGATGGCGGTTATGCTCCCCGCGCCGGCGGGCCCGGCCCGCTCCATCAGGTGAGGCAGCAGGCTGAACACCGAAGGCGGGTACCCCTTGGTTGTCGGCGGTTCGCCCGCCGCCAACCCGATCTCGCGTTGGGCCATCGCCACTCGCGTTAGGCTGTCGAAGAGCAGCAGGACGCTCAGCCCTTCGGCCCGGTAGGCCTCGGCTATGGCCGTCGCGGTCCGCGCGGCGCACAGGCGCATGGCTGCAGGGTTGTCTCCTGTCGAGGCGACGACGACGCATCGCTGGAGCGCGTCGAGTCCCAGGTCGTGCTCGATGAAGTCGCGCACTTCGCGCCCGCGTTCGCCGATCAGCGCGATGACCGTGACGTCCGCCGCCGTCCCGCGCGCGAGCATCCCCAGCAGCGTGCTCTTGCCGACGCCGGAGCCCGCGAAGATGCCGACGCGCTGCCCCCGTCCGAGGGTGAGGAAGCCGTCGATGGCGCGGACGCCCGACGGCAGCGCCTCGTTGATGGGCTCGCGGTGCAGGGGATGCGGTGGCTCTGCGTGACCGGGAACCCAGCGGACGTTTCGCGGCTGCTCGCCGCCGTCCATCGGGCGCCCCAGTCCATCGAGGACGCGCCCGAGCAAGTTCCGGCCGACGGGCGCGGAAGGCACCCTCCCGGCGGCCGTAACGCGAGTGCCCGCCACCACGGTCCCGCGATCGAGCATCGCCAGGTAGGCCCCCCCGCCGTTCGATGCCGCGCACTCCGCGGCGATCGGCCGCCCGGCGGGGTCATCGATGAACACCAGTTCGTGCGGCTGCAGGTTGATCCCGTGAGCAGTGGCCATCTCGCCGGAGGTATGCATCACCGTTCCCGTGCGACGGTGGACGGGAGCCGCTGCGGCAGCTTCGAGGAGCACGTCCACGGCGGCGCTCATGCGTCTACTCCGCCGGCCGCGCGAAGCGCGAGCTCCATCAGTTCCAGGCGCGCGTCCAGCGTTGCGTCGATTGTCCCGTTCCGCAGGTCGATGACGCACCCGCCCAGGCCGACGCCATCATCCGGCCGGACGTAATCGGCCACGTCCACAAGCCGGGCCTGTACGCTGTCGAGTACCTCCGGGCTCACCCGGATCGAGATGATTTGCTGCCCCGCCGTCATCCGGACGGCGTCGGCGCAGGCGTCGGCGGTCAGCGCCGGATCGGCCTCGAAGGCCGCACCGACGACGCGCCGGCAGGCCATCGCCACGGCTCGCGCGATCGCGGGCATCGCCTCGTCGATCATCGCGTCGCGGATAGTCAGCCCTTCGCCGGCCGCCGCCCGGATGATCGCGAGGTGTCCGGCGGCCGCGCCCTCCGCGTCGCCGCTGCCGGCCTGGAGCCCTTCCTGGAAGCCGGCCGCGCGGGCCGCTTCGCGGATGGCCGAAGCCTCCGCCTCGGCCCGGGCGACGATCGCGGTGGCTTCGGCGTGGGCGGCGGCGAGCTCGGTCTCGGCGCGGCGCTTCGCCCCGCCGAGGAGGTTCGTCACCGTCGTCACCGGGTCATCCGCGGCGACGTGGCTGCGCACCGTCTCGCCGACGACGAAGACGTCGTCCTCGGATTCCGCCGGGCGGAAGATGCGGCGGCTAGCCGACAAGCTCATCGTCGCCTCCGCGGGAGATCACGATCTCCTCGGCCTCGTCCAGCCGCCGGATGATCTCCACCACGCGCTGCTGGGCCTCCTCCACCTGGCGGAGGCGCACCGGCCCGGAGGCTTCCATGTCCTCCTTCATCATCTGCGCGGCGCGAGTCGACATGTTCCGGAGAATGCATTGCTTCACGTTCTCCGGGGTCGCTTTCAGGGAGAGCGACAGGTCGCGCACCTCTACTTCGCGCAGGATCCGCTGAATCGAGCGGTCGTCGAGGGTCGCGATGTTCTCGAACACGAACATCCGCTTCTTGATCTGGTCGGCCAGTTCGGGCTCGTTGTCTTCGAGCGCTTCGATGATGGTCTTCTCCGTCATCCGGCTCGATTGCTTCAGCAGGCTGACGAGGACCTCGATGCCGCCGACGGACTGCGACTGGCGGGTCGGCTGCAGCACTGCGCTCAGCTTGCGCCGGAGGACGGCTTCGACCTCGTTCACGATCTCCGGGTTCGCCCGGTCCATCAGGGCGATGCGCTGGGCCACGTCGGCCGCCATCTCCGGGTCCAGCCCGGCCAGCACTTGCGCCGCCTTGTCCGACTGCAGAAACGACGTGAGCAGCGCGATCGTCTGCGGGTGCTCGTTCGAAAGGAAGTTCACCAGCTGCGCCACGTTCAGGTGCCGAAGGAAGCCGAACGGCACGGTCGGCGAGGTCGCCGACAGCCGGTCGATCAGTTCGGTCGCCTTGTCTTCTCCCAGCGCCAGCCGCAGGAGCTCTTCGGCGTATTCCAGGCCGCCGAGAGAGATGACGTTCCGGGCGACGGCCGACTCCTCGAAGTCCTCGATCACTTCCTTGCGCTGCTCGCTCTTCAGCTCGCCCATCGCGGAGATCTCCCAGGTCAGGCGCTCGATGTCTTCGTCGCTCATGTGGCGCAGGATTTCGGCCGAGCGTTCCTTCCCCAGGGTGATGAGCAGCGCGGCGGCCTTCTTCCGGCCCTTGAGCTTTTCGTCCGACCGTGCCACCCGTTACTCCTCTTCCCGCATCCAGGTCTGGACGACATCGGCCACGGCGCGCGGGTTCGCATCCGCCAGCTTCATCACGCGCTCCTCGTGCGGGTCCGAGGCCGGCTGCAGGGCGGGCATGTCGTCCGACATCGGCAGGGCGGCGAGGGCTGCGGCCGCGGGAAGCATGACCGGCTGGGGCTGCATGGGCAGGGCCAGTTGGCGCTTCCCGAGGGCCCCGAGGAGGAGCATGACCAGGATGAAAGCGAGCACGACCGCCAGCATCGGCAGGAGGAACTTCAGGTACGACAGGTACGTCCCGATGCCATCCTGCGCCGCCGGCAGCAGGTCTTCGCGCACGCTGGCGTCGAACGGGAGCCGGGTCACGCTCAGCGTGTCGCCGCGCACCTGGTCCAGCCCCACCGCGGCCGCGACGGCGCTGGTGATGCTCGCCTCCTGCGCGGCGGTCACGCTCTCGTCGAGCACCACCGAGACGCTGAGGCGGTCGATCGATCCCGGCGCCTTCACCGTCGTGCTGGTGGTCTTGTTGATCTCGTTGTTGGTTGTGGATTCGGTCCGCG
>CALMIW010000194.1 GCA_937864275.1 uncultured Dehalococcoidia bacterium | reverse complement strand
GGTGCTGGATACAGGCGCTCCTTTCGCCGTGTCGGACGGAAACCTGTCAGCTCCCGCTTCAACTGTGCTGCGGGATCTGACCGAGTTGGATTTGATCGATTGGGCGCTCTTGAGATCAGGGAGCTGGGACCATTCCGACCCAGAGGTGAAGAAGGAGAGGCGTCGTCGCTTCTGCGCTGAGTTCCTCGTCAGCGGAAGCATCGATTCCGGCCTGATCGAACGGATTGAGTGCTTCGACAACGACGCCCTGTACTTCGCCACCCTCAGCTGTTCAACGACGGAGCTGAAGCACCGGGCTGTCGTAGATCGCAGACACTTCTTCCCTCTCGACGACGCTCGACCAGGACAGGGCACTCGATCGCACGAGTCGCACGGCGTGACAACTGAGAGGCTGGGACCGAGATAGAGCCCCGTGGCGTGGTGGGGATTCGTAGGTCCACCAGTCGGTGAGCCATCGGCGTGATCCTTGGTGTGTTCCTGGAAGAACGAACCGAGGAGAACACACCGATGGCTCTGTCTGAGTCTGCCCTGTCCGAACTTCTCGTCGCGCTCACCGATCGTGATCGCGGCGTCGACCTGGTGCGCGAGCTGGCCCAGTGGCTGGCGCAAGAACTGATCGAGGTCCAAGCCACCCAGGCGATCGGCGCCGGCCGTTACGAGCGCACAGATGAGCGGGTGACCGAACGCAACGGGCACCGGTCGCGCACGCTGATGACGAAGGCCGGCGATCTCGAGTTGGCGATCCCGAAGCTGCGCAAGGGCAGCTTCTTCCCGTCGATCTTGGAACCGCGGCGCCGCATCGATCAGGCCCTGTATGCGGTCGTGATGGAGGCCTACGTGTCCGGGGTGTCGACCCGCTCGGTCGACGCGCTGGTGGAGTCGATGGGCGCCGCGAGCGGAATCTCCAAGAGCGAGGTGTCCCGGATCTGTGCCGGGCTCGACGAACGTGTCGCCGCGTTCCGCAACCGCACCCTCGGCCACACCGAGTTCCCATACGTGTACCTCGACGCGATCTACGTCCACGTCCGTGACGACGCGCTCGGCCAGGTCGTGTCCAAAGCAATCGTCGTCGCCACCGGCGTGACTGCCCAAGGCCAGCGTGAGGTGCTCGGTGTCGATGTCGGCGACTCCGAGGCCGAGACGTTCTGGACGGCGTTCCTGCGTTCGCTCAAGGCCCGCGGGCTGACTGGTGTGCGACTCGTGATCTCCGACGCCCACGAAGGCCTCCGGGCCGCGATCCGCAAGAACCTCCAAGGCACGAGCTGGCAGCGTTGCCGCGTGCACTACGTGCGCAACCTGCTGGCGCCGGTCCCGAAGGCGCATCAGGAGATGGTCGCCGCCGCGTTCCGATCGATCTTCACCCTCACCACCCCCGCCGACGTCACGGCCCGCTGGGACGAGGTCGCCGCCACGCTCACCGACCGGTTCCCCAAGTCCGCCGCGCTCATGGACTCGGCCCGCACCGACGTGCTCGCGTTCACCGCGTTCCCGAAGGAGCACTGGCGACAGATCTGGTCGAACAACCCGCTCGAACGCTTGAACAAGGAGATCCGCCGTCGCACCACGGTGGTCGGGATCTTCCCCAACGACCCCGCCGTGATCCGACTCGTCGGTGCCGTGCTCGCCGACCAACACGACGAGTGGGCCGTCGCCCGCCGCTACTTCTCCGAAGCCTCGATGGCCAAGCTCCACACGCCGCGCGATACTGACCCCGCCGTCACCGCCGAGCTCGAGCCCGGCACCTGACTGCCACCAGGGAACGCGTCACGCGAACCCCACCACTCCGCGGGACTCATACGCACCGGGTCGGCGCTGATCGTCGTCGACGGATGGTCTGAGTTGGTGCCACTGATGATCTCCACGGTCCTGCGTGGCCCGCGGATTGCACTGAGTACAGGCTCTATCGACTGGACCGATCTGCGATGCCAGTCCGCGCGTTCAGTTCTGCCGACTCGCTTCAACTCATTGACGAATCGTACGAACTCGTCCAGCACGAGGGTGACGTCGACCTCGCCGTAGTTGAAGGACTGATCTGAGCGATCACGCTGCAGGTAACGATCACGAGTGACGTGGGCGAGGTGGCGATCGATCTGAACCTTCAGATACTCGTCGTGCTCGTTCCCAAGACGGGTGAACATCGGCCGGGCCCTAGGGCGATCCCAACTTGTCGCGACTGTGTCGACGAAGAAGTGATCCGCGACGACATCCAAATGACGATTGGTACTGGAATCGTCCTTCGGGCGATCGTCGCGTAGGAAGTGTGCCAGCGACCGAAGGTGCAACAGGGCGATCTCAGTGCGCGCCTTCCGTAGCCATTCCGCGTCGTTCTCGAAGGGTGCTATCTCGCGCAGGACCCACCAGCAGAGCGTGTTCACCTCGTGGAAGATGTCGACCTGCGCGAGTTCGCGCAGCTCGTCATCGCCAATGATTGTCTTTGCCACCCGAGCATGATCGCGCTGGGCAAGTCGCCAGCCGGGCTGGCCTGGGGTCACAGACGTCCGATCCGATCGTCAGCATCCGGCGTCGTTCGTCTGGATCGAGGCGCGGAGGTACCAACGAGCAAACGCCGACTAGCGGGTAACTGCCGATCGGCTCGTGGTCTGACGAGACAGACTGGACCCGTGGTGTCTGCATCAGGTGGATCGGCCTCGAGCGATGAGTCTCAAGGCTCGCCCGAGCTACAAGAGGTCTTCGCGCGTCTTCGAGGGAGGACGCCGCCAAGTCGCAAGTCCAAGGCGGTGCTCCTCGTGGTCGGAGTTGTGCTGGCGTGGGCCGCAGTCGTGGCCGTAGGGGCTACCGCCGGGTGGGGGGCAGCCCTCGCCAGCGTCGGAGGCACCTCGGCGCTCGCGTTCAGGTTCTGGGTAGCCGAAGGTGAGTACTGGGTTGAAAGGCGTCGTCGGGCCGGCCCTCGACCGTGACCACGCCGAACTGCCGATAGGAACGGCCCCTCCACCTCCCCACGCGCGACTTCGGAGGACCCTTCGGCGGTCCGCGATCGTCCCTGCGAACGGTTGAGGAACTGCGGCCGTGCACCCAGCCCCGTGCACCATGCATGATCGAATGCTGATTGCTTTGTTGGTCGACGAAGGGCTGGTCACCGTGGAGACCTTGCTAGAGGTAGTGCTGGTGTTCGGGTTGGTACTGATCGCCATGTTCTTCGGCTGGCTTAGGTGGCGACAGAACCATCGCGGAACGGAACCCGCGCCCTTCCAGCCACCATTCATGAGCGACCCTGACTGATCGCGGTCCGATCGCGACAGATACCGATGTGGCGATCGGGCGGCAGTGGATCCCTTACGAGCGCCGAGTCTTGGATCGCCTGGGTACGAGAAGAACGGTGAGAACGCCGATGACGGCAAACGCGATGGCGAGGAACGCAAGCAGCGACCACCAACCGTGAGTCGACAGGTCGTTGGTGGCACCGAGCGAGATCGTGGCGACCATCGCGGCCAACAGACAAACCAGAAACGCTGACAACTTCCAGGACGACATTCACCCCACCTCCGAGAGAAACGATAGTGACTCTCGTCGAAGCCCGCGCCGAGCTGCCGTACTGCTCGGCTTGAACGCTTGCGGTCGCAGCAAGGCGCGGGCAATCTGCGTTCGTGCCGCCGTGTCTCGATGTGTACGCCCTGTCGCCGCTGCGCGATAGGGAGACGATCGAATCGTTCGTCGCAAGGTACGTGAGCGTTGTCGATCCGCTGTTGGACGCTGAGGTGCTGGTTCTGCCGCTCGACGCCTCGGATGACTTGCCAGTGGATGAGTGGGACGTGATTCCTGTCGTCTCCGTTGACGGCATCGTCGATCTCGGGCTGTCGAGCCCGAGGCGTGTGTTCACGGTGCACCTTCGAGCGGCCAGCCCGCGGTGCGGGGCGATTCTGTGCTTCGCCTGTAACGATGAGGTCACGTTCGGGGTGTCGGTCGACGACCCATTGGACAGTGACGAGGCGATGGCAACTGCGACCTCGGTTCTTCACGAGTTGTGCGAGGACACGGCCGCGTCGTGTGGCTGGGTGATCTGGGAGCGTCAACCATCGAGTCATCCCCATCGCGATAGGCCATGGGACGCCCACGGCGTCCGTGCAACGTACGCGCGAGTGGACTCTTAGCTGCCGAGCCGGCGATGGGCCGATTCAGCCAGACTCAGGCTCGTGAGCAACGAGATCGCTGAGGACCCCGACTTGAACAGAGCGCTCTGGGAAGCGTCAGGCGCGGGCGAGGTCACGCGAGTTCGGGAACTGATCGAAGCGGGCGCTGACGTCAATCACGTCGATCGCGGATGGAGTGTGCTCATGGTTGCGGTCGAGATGAGTCAGCTGGAGGTAGCGCGGGCGTTGATCTGCGCAGGCGCGGACGTCAACTTCTGCGCACTCGAGGGTTGGTCGGTTCTGCATCATGCAGTGGACGTCGAATGCGACGGCTACGCCCAAAGTCAGATTCCACCTGACCTGGCGATGGTCGAACTCCTGCTGAGCTCCGGGTCGGATCCTCGCGCCACCCACCGCGGTGTCACCCCAGGCGAAGACGCAAGGCGGCGCCTTTGGGCCGAGGGAGCAGCAGTTCTTCTCGCCGCAGAGGCTGCAC
>CALMIW010000193.1 GCA_937864275.1 uncultured Dehalococcoidia bacterium | reverse complement strand
CGGCGCTGGCAGATCCGGCTGTGCCGCAGGAGCAGTTCTCGCTGAACTTCACCAAGGTGGAGTTCCACGGGCACGATGCCGAAGGGACGGACGGCGACGGCGACGGCGACGGGTTCATGGACTACACGGACGACGTGGACCTGTAGTCCGCGTGAGCCGGCACCTCCTCGACCAGACCAGCAGCCAGGCGCTCGCGCGCCTGGCTGCCGAGCGTGGGCTCGCGGCAGCCGTCTCGCCCATCGGCGAGGAGGCAGTGAGGAAACCCGGCCGAGGGTGGAAGCGCTGGCTCCCCTACCTCTTCTTCGGGCTGAGCCTGTTCGCGCTCGGCGGTATGACCCTCGGCATCACGGCGTTGGCGGAGGACGGATGGAGCTGGAGCGATGCGACCCAGCTCGCGCTGATGGCCATCCTCGTCGTCGGCGTGGTCTCCCAGGCGCGGGCCATGATCCGCCCGACGCGGGTGGGCCGCTGGTTCGCCGCCAAACTGGGCGGCAAACCGGGCGACGCCGGCGAAGGGATGCGCATCCCGGTCTACCCTCTCGACGCGGTCAGCGCCGAGTACCTGACGGCCATCAGCCCCGCCTCGGCGGCATCCATGAAGACCCGGACCGCCGTCCGCCAGGCGGGGTCGCGCTGGCTCGACCGGGTATCGGTGGTCGCGGTCGTCGTCCTCGCCATCCTCGCGTTTCTCGGGATGCTGTTCATCCTCGGATGGATGGTCTACGCGGCAGGGCCAACCGACCCTTCAGTCTGGCTCACGGCGCCGTTCACCGGCCTCACCGGGTTCGCGCTCTGGCAGCTCCTCGGTTCGGCGCGGAAGATGTCGTTCCGGGGCAGGCCGTGGGCGCTGGTTTCGCGTGCGTTCCGCGATACCGTCCGCGTCTGGGGCAGCGGTTCGGTCGCGACGAAAGTGGCGCTCACCACGACCGCGACCGCTTCGGTAGCAGGCGCCGCCGTCGTCCCGTCGATCGTCGACCGCGACACGCTCTACGACGTCTTCGTCATCGATTCGGCAAGCGCGGCGATCTACCGAGTCGACCTCCAGACCGACCTCTCGACCCAGCCGAGGAAGCGCGACACCGACGCCGCGAGGCCGATCGCCATCCTGACCAGCTCGACGCCGGTCACGACGACGGAGGGGCGAAAGCTCCCCAAGGGCAGCCTCTACGTCGTTCTGAGCCAGGGCCGCGGCCAGGCGATCGCCGGGCTCGGGCCGGCCGGCACCCAACCGGTGGCGGTCTCGCGGATCGAGCCGCCAATACCGGATGCGTGGTTCACCGGCGGCCCGGGCACGATCTACGCGGTCCAGCCCGACGGCGCCTACTGGCAGGTCGACATCCGGACCGGCATTGCCACCAGGGTGGGCCAGGTGACGATCCCGCCCGGGCCGATCGCCTACGAACCCACATCGAAGACACTGGTGATGGTCTCCGGGACGGGTACGGCCCGGCTGGAGACGGGGTCGGGCTCCCTGCTCAGCTCCACCCCGAACGCCTTCCCCGCTGGAATGAAGGTGTGCGGCATCGCCGACGGCCCGGAAGACCTGTTCTTCCTCTCAGTCGAAGGGCAGACGGAGCTCCTCGTGATCAAGCCTGCCGGGCGCGCCTCGGAGCTCCTGCGGCCGCAGGGCGAGGCCGCAGCCAGCCCATGCCAGCTGGCCGTCGCCATCCGCAAGTAAGGCAGGCATACCGCACGGTTCGCGAAAGCGTGGTACGCTCGTCTACGAGCCGCGCGGTATCCCGCGCACCGTGCCCTACTCGTTCTCCCTTCTTGTGCGTTAGTCGTTGTGCGTTTGCGGGGAAGTTCAGCCGAGATCAGGCCACACCCATTCGCTCGCACATTTCGAAAACGGAGAACCACCACTACTTGTCACTCACCCTGAATCGTCCTTCCGAGAAGGACGCCGAGAGCGCTATCGCGCTCGAAACCACCATCGACAGCGAAACCGCCGATGAGAAGACCCTCAGCTTCCGCGACCTTGGCTTGAACAAGCCGATCGTCGCGACCCTGGACAAGCTCGGCATGACGACGCCGTTCCCGATCCAGGCGATGACCATTTCCGACGCCCTTGCCGGCCGCGACGTTTGCGGCAAGGCGAAGACCGGCTCGGGCAAGACGCTCGCCTTCGGCCTCCCTGTCATCCAGCGGACCACGACCGCGAAGAAGCGCCGCCCGCGCTCGCTGATCCTCGTCCCGACGCGTGAACTCGCGAACCAGGTGGCCGAAGCGCTGACGCCCTTCGCCGCCGCCACCGAGCTCTGGGTTACCGCCATTTACGGCGGCGCCTCCATGGTCCGCCAGATCAAGGCCCTCCACGCGGGCGTCGACATCGTCATCGCCACGCCGGGCCGCCTCAACGACCTGCTCGAGCGCAAGGAAATGTCGGTCGACGACGTGACCATGGTCGTCCTCGACGAAGCCGACCAGATGGCCGACATGGGCTTCCTTCCGCAGGTGCGCGAAATCCTCGACCGCATCCCGGGCGAGTACCAGACGCTGCTCTTCTCGGCGACGCTCGACGGCTCGATCGGCGAGCTCGTCCGCCGCTACCAGCACGACCCGGTGACGCACGAAGTCGCCTCCGAGTCGACCTCGGTCGAGACGCTCGATCAGCGCTTCATCGGCGTTGAGCGCCACGAAAAAGTGAAGGTGGCCGCTTCCATATGCGAAGCCTCCAGCCGCTCGATCGTCTTCGTACGGACCAAGCACGGCGCCGACAACGTCGCCCGCCAGCTGAACAACCACGGCGTCGATGCCCAGCCGATCCACGGCGGGCTCACCCAGGGCCGCCGCGAGCGCACGCTGGCGGCATTCGCCTCCGGCCGGGCGCCCGTGCTCGTCGCGACCAACGTCGCGGCACGCGGCATCCACGTCGACGGCATCGATACAGTCCTCCACTTCGACCTTCCGGAGGACGGGAAGACCTACCTCCATCGTTCTGGGCGCACGGCGCGCGCGGGCTCGGATGGGCTCGTCGTCACGCTCGTCTCGCCGGACGAGGCGCGCGACGCCCGAACGCTCCAGAAGGAAGCCGGTATCAACCTCGCCATCGTCACGATGGCCGCCGGCGATGAGCGCCTCTCCGACCTCGCGGCCTTCCAGCCGCCGGAAGCGCCTCCCGTGGAAGAGGCCCGCGCGACGTACCGCAACGACCGCGGTCCGGCCATGGCCGGCGGCGGCCGCTCGAACGGCCGGCGGACATTCCGCCCGCGCGAAATGAGCCCGGCAGAAGGCGGTTCCCGCCGCCACAACCGGAGCTGGAGCGGCCCGCGCACCCAGGGCGGCAAGCCCGCGAACGCCGGCCCGCGCCGGCCCTAATCCCGGGCACAGCCCCGATATCGCAGAAGGCACGAGAGGACCGTCCAGGGTCCCTCGTGCCTTTGTTGCGTCGACCGCACCGGCCGACCGGAGCGGGCACGCCGAGCCGGGTTCGGTTTCTGCTAGAGTGTCCGGGCGGGCTGAGCCGCACTCACTCCACCGGAGCCGCAGCCATGGTCCAGGCGCCGAACTTCGCGGACCCCGCGTTCCTCGAAGACCCATTCCCGTTCTACGAACTTGGCCGCCAGATAAGCCCCCTGTTCATCCCGAACATCGGCACGTGGATGGCCTTCAACTGGGCCGAATGCAACGACGTCCTCAAGGACAACGCCTCCTGGCCCTCGGGCTTCGCGGGCGCCGACCCCGGCCAGGGGGGCCTGAGCATGCTCTCCGCGACCCCGCCGAAGCACACCCGCCTCCGCGCCCTGGTAAGCCAGGCGTTCACGCCCCGGATGGTCGAGCAGATGGAGCCGCGCTTCCGGGAGATCGCCGCCGAACTCCTCGAACCGATGCTGGAACGTGGCGAATGCGACCTGGTAGAAGCGCTCACCTACCCGCTGCCCGTCATCGTCATCTCGGAGATCCTGGGGGTGGACCCCGCCCACCGGGCCGATTTCAAGCGCTGGTCCAAGGCCGTGGTTGGCGGTTCGGCCGGCAACCCGGATGGCAACGTCGCGAACGTGTCGGGGGGCGCCTTCGCCGAAATGCGCGACTACTTCGAGCGTATGTGCGACGAACGCCGGAAGCACCCGCGCGAGGACCTGATCAGCGGCCTCGTCCAGGCAGAGATGGACGGGGAGAAGCTCAGCTTCGATGAGTTGTTCCAGATGCTGGTGCTCCTGCTCGTCGCCGGGAACGAGACGACGACGAACCTGATCGGAAACGCCATGCTCGAGTTCATGGCCCACCCGGACCAGTTCGCCCTCGTCCAGGCGGAACCGGCGCTGCTGCCATCGGCCATCGAAGAGGTGCTGCGCTTCAACTCGCCGGTGCAGGCAACCGTCCGCCGCGCGGCGACCGGCATGGAGTTCCACGGCAAGCACGTCGCGGAGGGCCAGTCGATGGTGGTGTTCCTTGGCGCGGCGAACCGCGACCCAAAGGTCTTCGAGAACCCGCAGACCTTCGACGTGCGGCGGACGCCGAACCGCCACCTGGCGTTCGGGTTTGGCATCCACTTCTGCCTGGGCGCGCCGCTCGCCCGGCTCGAGGCGAAGGTGGCGATCGAGGAGTTGCTCAAGCGCGCGACGAACTTCCGCCGCACCGAAGCCGGCCCGGTGAAGCGCACGCCAATCTTCATCCTCCGGGGCGCGACGGAGCTCCCCATCGCTTTCGACCCCAGGTAGGAGCCCGCCGTCATGGTCGTCGCACCGAACATCCAGGACCCCGCGTTCCTCGAGGACCCTTTCCCCTTCTACGAGATGGGCCGGCCGCTGAGCCCGCTCTTCGTGCCCACCATCGGCATGTGGATGGCCTTCACCTACGACCACTGTGCCGCGATCCTGAAGGACAGCGAGCGCTGGCAATCCGGCCCCGGCCCCAACGAGCCGAACGCGCCGGCGCCGAGCATGCTGGGATCGAATCCGCCGCGCCACACGCGCCTGCGCGGACTCGTGAGCCAGGCGTTCACACCGCGGATGGTCGAACAACTCGAACCACGTCTCCGCGAGATCACGGCGGGACGGCTGGATGAAGCGCTCGCCCGGGGCGCGTGCGACCTCGTCGAGTCGCTCGCCTATCCGCTGCCCGTCATCGCCATCGCCGAGATCCTTGGCGTCGAGCCGGAGCGGCGCGACCAGTTCAAGGACTGGTCCGACCGTATCGTCGCCACGCTCGGCGGCGGAGTGAGCGGGAGCGAGGCGGCAGCCGGCAGCGCCGGCGAGGAGATGCGCGAATACTTCAGCGCTCTCTGCGAGGAACGGCGCGCCCGCCCCCGCAACGACCTGATCAGCGGCCTGGTCCAGGCCGAAATGGCCGGGGACCGGCTCTCGGTGGAAGAACTACTCCAGATGCTGGTCCTCCTCCTCGTCGCCGGGAACGAAACCACCACCAACCTCATCGACAACGCCATGCTCGAGTTCATCGCCCACCCGGACCAGCTCGCGAAGGTCGAAGCGGACCACTCGCTCATTCCCGCCGCCCTCGAAGAAGTGCTGCGCATCAATTCGCCCGTGCAGGCCACCGTCCGCCGCGCAACCGCGAACTTCGAATTCGGCGGCCGGGAGATTGCCGAGGGGCAGCGCGTGGTCGTCTGGCTCGCGGCCGCGAACCGCGACGCCGGGCAATTCCCGGACCCGCTGACGTTCGACGTCACCCGGACGCCGAACCGGCACCTCGCGTTCGGCATGGGCATCCACTTCTGTCTCGGCGCGCCGCTGGCGCGCCTGGAGGCGAAGATCGCGTACGAAGAGCTGCTCAAGCGGGCGAAGAACTTCCGGCGGACCGACGCGGAACTGCTGCCGCGCGTGCCCACGTTCATCATGCGCGGCGTGACGAAGCTGCCAATCGCCTTCGACCTGCGCT
>CALMIW010000192.1 GCA_937864275.1 uncultured Dehalococcoidia bacterium | reverse complement strand
AGGGCGGGCTCGCCCCCCGGCCGCCGGACCCGGTCGGGGCCGTGGCGCTCGCTCGCGCACCGGACCGCCGCATTGGAAACGGGTTAAGGCGTCCGTCCCGTTCCTTTCCCGGCTGGGCCGGCCTTTCTTCCGCCATACGGGGGCGCTTGATACAGTCCGGTTACATTCGCCCCCGGGGAGCCACCTATGCCAAGACGGCTATTACTGGCCGCTTGTGCCCTCGCTTTCGTGCCCGTCATCGCCTCCTGCGGCGATGACGATGACGCCGACGCCGCTTCCGCCACCGCCTCCCCGACGACTTCCGGGCAGACCGGTTCCACCACCGGCGCTTCGAACGGCGCCTCCCCCACGCTCTCCCGGCCGGCCAGCCAGTTCTCGGTCAGCATCGACGACATCGGCATCGCCTGGCTCACCGATATTGCGAACACGTTCGTCATCGATGCCGCCACCTACGGCAAGCAGCCCATGCTCTTCGGCAACGAAACCGAGGGCAACAAGCTCCTTACCGAATGGGGCTACGTCGAAGGCTACGAGACCGCCTACATCCCGGAAGGACGCGATACCGCCGTCCTCAAGGGCTCGTACTACATCAAGGTGGAAACCCACCTCTTCAAGGACGCGGAAGGCGCCGGCGATGCTTTCAAGTACTTCACCCAGTACGCCTCCACCAGTGGCGCCAGCCCCGTCAACATCGAGCCGGTGGGCAACAGCTCGGTGGCCTTTGCCACGTCCTACGGCAAAATCGGCGGCACCAACGTCAACGCCCTCTATCACCAGATCGTCTTCCGGCGGGGCAACGTCATCACGATCATCCTGACGAAGGGCGCCCAGGGCTTCATGAAGGTCGATTCCGCGTGGGACCTCGCCGTCATCGCCGATGAGAAGCTCATTGGCGAGCGTCCGGCTGTCGAGCCGACTCCAACCAGCGGCTACAAGACCCCGACTCCGGCGCCGAAGCAGTGAAGAAGCAGAACCGGCAACCGCTTCTCATCCTCGCCGCCGGGCTCGTCGTGATCGCCATGGGCGCCGTCGTGGCGTTCCTCTTCCTCGGCAACAACGACGACGACAACGGCCCTTCGACGGTCTCCGGCGCCCTCCGCGAAAAGACGCCCTCCGCGAGCACCCGGGGCACCACCGGGGGCCCCGAGCCCGTCGTCACCATGGCGACCTCGAAGGCCAGCCTCCTCCTCGGCGAACTCCCGGAGAACTACGAAGTCGACGTCAGCCAGACGTTCATCATGACCGTCTCCACCTTCACCAGCTCCTACTGGTTCACGACCAACAAGGAAGGCGAAGAGAAGTCGGCGGAGTGGAAGATCGTCGATGGCTACCAGGCGTACTTCCAGCCCAAGGGCCTCGTCGCCGAAGTCCTCCAGGGCTCGCCCTACGTCCATGTGGAGACCTACCAGTTCGCCACGGTCGATGGCGCGAAGGCGGCGTGGGACTACTTCGATGGCTTCCTCTCGCGCACACCCGGCAGCGAAGCCGTGGAGGCAAAGCCCCTCGCGAACGAATCAAGCGCCTACCGCTACATCGAAGGCACGGTCAGCGTCTCCGAGGACCTCGCCGTCTACCATCGCTTCAGCTTCCGGCGCGGCAACATGATCGTTACCGTGGTCACCTGGGGCGCGGAAACCTACATGAATATCGATCCGGCACGCAACGTAGCCGCTACTATTGACGAGAAACTCCTCGGTACTCGCCCAGCTGTGGAGCCAACCCCGATCCCGACGCCGAGCTTTCCCGGCCTCGGCAACTAACGAGCGAATGATCGCTGGGAGGTAGCGTGCGCGGACGATGGCTGGGCCTTGCCGCCATAGTTGTCGCGCTCGGCGCGGGAGCGGTCTCCGGAGCCCAATCCCGCCCCGCAGCAGCGGAAGCCCCCTCGGGCTACGTCGACGTCCAGTTCGATACCGGCGTCTCGATCCAGTCGCTCAACGCCGATGGCTCTTCGCCCACGCTCGCCCAGCAGGGCTTCCGCACGCTCGCCGTGCCCGCCGGCATGACTGCCGAAGCGTTCGTCGCCGAGCTCCGCCAGCGCCCGGACGTCCTCTCCGCCGAGCCGGGCCTGCCCGTCCGCGCCGCCCAGGTCCCGAACGACCCGTACTACGACTACGACGGCATCAACCAGGCCCAGTACCTCACCCAGATCGGCGCGCCCGCAGCCTGGGACCTCTCTACCGGATCGAACCAGGTCATCGTCGCCGTCCTCGATTCAGGCGCCGACCTGGCCCACCCGGACCTGGCCGGGCGGCTGTGGGAGAACCCCGTCGACTACCTGGGCGACGGCATCGACCGCGACAACAACGGCTATCCCAACGACCGCTACGGCTACCGGTTCGTGGACCTCACGGCGAAGAACGTCGCCGTCTGCGGCTACACCGCCACCCGCGGCCCCAACGTCCAGGACGATATGGGCAGCCCCGGCGACCCCCGCGCCCACGGCACCCTCGTCTCCGGGGTCATCGCCGCCGCCGGGAACAACGGCCAGGGCGTCGCCGGCATCGCCTGGAACACCCGGCTGATGACCGTGAAGGTGCTCGATTGCGAGGGCAAGGGCTGGATGGCGAACGTCGCCCAGGGCATCGAGTACGCGGTCAAGAACGGCGCGCGCATCATCAACATCAGCGTCGCCTCCGATGGGACGATCACCGCGAACGAATCGGCGGTCCTCCGCGCGGCGCTGCAGATGGCCCAGAACGCCGGCGTCATCGTCGTCGCCGCTGCCGGCAACGAAGCCCGCACGCCCGATGTAGGCACCCGCTACCCGGCCGCCTACACCGACTTCCCCAACCTCATCGGCGTCGGCGCTTCGAACAACCTGAACGGCAACGAATGGGCGACCTACAGCAACTACGGCCCCGCCGTCGATTTCGCCGCCCCCGGAAACCGCATCGTCAGCACCACCCGTTCCGACCTCGGGCTCACCGCTCCCTACGCCGAAGTCGGCCCGGAGGGCGGCACCAGCTTCTCCACCGCCCTCACCACGGGCATGTTCGCGCTGATGATGGCCCGCAACTCGCGCCTCGGCGCAGCCGACTACATCCAGATCGCCCGCGACGCGGCCACCCCCGCGGCCCCCGCGGTCCACGGCCAGAACTGGGCGGGCGCCGGGATTATCAATATCGGCGCGGCCGTCGCCCGCGTCCCCATGTCCATCGACGGTGCGCCGCTTCGCGACTGGCGCGACGTGCCCGCCGGGACACTCGTCGAAGCCATCATCGACGGCAACACCTGCGGCAGCACCACCTCCCAGTCGTTCGGCTTCCTCGGCCGCTATTCCATCCGCGTGAGGAGTAAGGCCGAACAGCCGAACTGCGGCCAGCCGGGCAAGACCGTCCAGCTCTACGTCGGCGGCGTTCCCGCCGTCCCCACCTTCGCCTGGGCTCCCCCGAACGCCGACCTGGCCCTCCGCGACAAGGACGTCAGCAGTGTCTCGCCGCCGCCGGGGAACCTCGTCGTCCAGTCGCTGAACGGCGGCTGGGCGAACATCGCCCACCTGGAGCCCAGCGGACAGCTCCCGGGCGCAGTCGCCGGCCTGCCCACCCCGTGGACATCGATCTTCAAGTGGGATCCAGTCAAAGCCGTCCTCGGCAGCAACGGCGCCTACCGCCACTTCTATCGCGGCCTGCCGAGCTATACCAGCGACTACCCGCTCATCAGCCAGTACGACGCCTACTGGGTCGATGCGCCGCCCCCCAACATCGCCAGCCTCAACCCGTACCCGCCCGCCGGCCGCGCCGTCTCGCTCCAGGCCGGCTGGAACAACTTCACCTACACCGGGACGAGCCGCTCAGTCGAGGACGCCCTCAAGTCCGTCGGCGACCGGTGGGTCCAGGTCCTCCAGTACGACAACGCCACCGGCCAGTGGCTTTCGCACCTCCCGGTGAGCACCACCCACCCGCGCATCCTCAACGACTTCGGCGGGCTGTTCACGCTCAAGGTGTACTGGGTGCTGATGAAGGAAGACGCCTCGCTCGTGATGGACTGACCCGGACGCCTACCCCGGTGAGACAGCCGGCTCGATAACGGCCGACATGCTGCCCTTCGATTCGGGCATCGCCGGGTCCGCGCCGTAGGCGTGCACCTGGTCCTGCTTCAGCTTCACCGCTTCCAGCCCGCCGGTCATCAGGATCGCGCGGCCCTCGCTATCCACCACGCAGGCGATCGCGAAGCCCTTTTCCGGCGCATAGCCGAACACGCTGCCAAGCATGGCGATGACGTACTGGTACGTGTGCTCGTTGTCATCGAGGAGGATCAGGTGGTACGGCGGCTCTACGGCCGAGTCCGTCTCTTCGATGACGCGTGTTGTCGGTGTCGGCAGCGTCATGGGCACTCGATTCTACCGGCGAAGCCGATGCGGGGAACAGGGATTTCGCGCCGTGTTCGCGTTTTTCGCCCGCTCTCAGGGAAATCGCTAAGTGTTGGAAGCGAGACCCCACCGTACCATCGGTTCACCGTCGCGGGACGCCCGCGTGCGAAGGACTCCCGTGATTCAAGAACACGCTACACCGAGCACGACCGAACTCGCGGAAGAAGCCGTTCGCCTGCGCGCCGAATTGCGCAAGGCCCGTGCCGACTTCGACCAGTTCCGCCTCCATCTGCCCGAAGCGTTCGTGGAAGTCGCGTTCCCGTCGTTCCACGTCTCCTACATGAACCAGGTCGCGCGTTCCCTCCTCGGCTACGACCAGGCCGATATCGAGGCCGGCATCCACAGCTACTCGCTGCTCGAAGATCGCAGCCTTGTCGAAGTCCTGGACGCCGCAGCCCGGCACATGGCCCGGTCCACCTGGATCGGCCTGCCCTACGAACGCGAGCCCGGCCAGCGCATCTTCCAGCTCACGCTCGTCCGCAAGGATGGCTCCCGCTTCCCGGCCGATGTCCAGGGCTCCTACGTCCTCGATGACGCGGACCAGCCCTGCGGCGTGCGCTACATCTTCCGCGACACCACCTCGCGCCACGAAGCCGACCTGGAACGAGCACGGCTCGCCGCCCTCGTCGAGTCCTCCGACGACTCGATCATCAGCCGCGCGCTCGACGGCACCGTCCTCAGCTGGAACGGCGGCGCCGAGCGCATGTACGGCTACACGGCTCAGGAAATGGTCGGCCAGACGCTCGACCGCATCGAACTCCCCGCCGTCCGCGGCGAGCTCACCCGGGAGATATCCCGCCAGGTCGCCGGCGAACGCACCGTCTTCGAATCCACGCGCGTTGCCCGCGACGGCCGCCAGTTCGAAGTCTCCGTCTCGCTCTTCCCCGTCACCGACCGCCATGGCGAAGTCGTCGCCGTCGGCGGCGTCGGCCGCGACATCAGCGAACGCATTCGCGCCGCCGAAGACGTCCGCCGCTCCAACGACCTGCTCGGCGCGCTCACCGCCGCCCAGACGCTGTTCATCCGCGACCGGAACGCCCGCGCCGTCTTCGAAGGCCTGCTCCCCAGCCTCCTGGACCTGACGGGCAGCGAATTCGGCTTCATCGGCGAAGTGCTCCACCGCGACGGCGCGCCCTACCTGAAGACTCACGCCGTTTCCAACATCGCCTGGGATGCGTGGAGCCGGGGTTTCTACGCCGAAAAGATCGTGAACGGCATCGAGTTCACCAACCTCAAGTCCCTCTTCGGAACAGTCCTCGTGAATGGCGAGCCGCTCATCTCCAACGACCCCGCGAACGACCCGCGCCGGGGCGGCCTCCCCTCCGGACATCCGCCCCTCAACTCGTTCATGGGCATCCCCATCCACGTCGGCGAACGCATGGTCGGGATGATCGGCATCGCCAACCGGCCGGGCGGCTACGACGACGAGGTCTGCGAGTTCCTCCGCCCGTTCGTCACCACCTGCGGCACCATCCTCGAGGCCATCAGCATCGAAATCGCCCGGCAGGAAGCCGAAAACCGCCTGGACATGGCCATGCTCGGCGCCGACCTCGCCCTCTGGGAGTGGGACATCCAGAAGAAGGACATGGTGGCGCGCTTCCCCGAGGGCGGCAGCCACGGCTACGACCTCAGCGAGCGCCAGGACCTGGGCTGGCTCATGGCCCGCGTCCACCCGGAAGACCGAGAAATGGTGACCGCCGCCTTCACCCGCCACTTCAGCGGCGAGTTCCCGGTCGTCGAATGCGAACACCGCGTCCTCAACGGCTTCGGCGAATACCGCTGGCTCCTCACCCGCGGCACGATCGTCTCGCGGGATTCCGCCGGGCGGCCCCTCCGTGCGGCCGGCACCTTCCTCGACATCAGCGACAGAAAGACCGCCCAGGATGAGCGCGAACGGCTCGAACAGCAGATCCGCCAGGGTCAGAAGCTCGAAAGCCTCGGCGTCTTCGCCGGCGGCATCGCCCACGACTTCAACAACCTGCTCACCGCCATCCTCGGCAACCTCTACCTCCTCAACCAGGAACTCGGTCCCGGCCCCCAGTCCGAACTACTGGGC
>CALMIW010000191.1 GCA_937864275.1 uncultured Dehalococcoidia bacterium | reverse complement strand
CGAATGTCCGGTGTGCTGTCCTGCACAACGGGGGGCCGGGAGCGGGCGGGGCGGGCAGGGCTGGGCGAGGGCGAACGGGAGGCTGCCGACCGGGTGCGCGCCGGGCGCGCCGGGGCCGGCGAGGGGGGCATCGGCGGAGTCGCCCGCCACGCGCCCGCCAATGGGCTTTCCAGCGCACGTCAGGGTGAAGTCTGGAAGAGCGATTGGGGCACCCGTGGGGTTGACGACGCCGAGGTTTACGCGCATCCACCGCTCCTGTCCCTCGGGTAGGGCTCGGCCCATTTCGTCCGCGGTCAGTATCGAAACCTCGAGGACGGTGATCTCCAGTCCACCCACCGAGTTGACCTGCCCAACCTCCGGAAGGCCGGGGCTGAGGACAGTCGTTCCCGCGTCAGGAGTCTGCCGGTCGCCTTCGGCCGGAGTGTTGCCATCACCGCCGCAGGCCGAAGAGGAGGCCGAGGCGGCGATGGCGGCCGAGCCGGCGCTCGGCAGCTTCATATTCATTCGCCACGGGATTCTCATGCGCATCATCGATCATGGTATCGGCAAATTCGGACTGGGGGCCAAGAGCGGGGCTCAGCGGGCCAGCCGCTTGCCATGGGAATGGGGAGTTCCTACAGTCCGGCTGCGCGGGAGTGGCCGCGAAGGAGGGCTCGATTGGCCGAAAACCGCCAGGTCCTGATCGCCTCGGTGCCCATGGGCCCGCTTCAGCTGTCTCACTTCGAGATCCAGTCGACGCCCGTCCCGAGCTGTGGCGACGGTGAGGTGCTTTGCCGGACGCTTGCCCTCACCATCGGCGCCGGCCAGCGCGCCGGTTTGCAGGGCAGCGCCAGTTACGCGGGAGCCCCTCGCGCGGGTGTCGTCATGGGCGGCACCGGTGTCGCGCGGGTCGAAGCATCCAACTCCGATGCGTTCAGCGTGGGGGACGTCGTCGTCGCGCCAACCGGGTGGCAGGACTACTCGGTCCACACCGCCAGGGCCCTGCGCCGGGTGGACGCCGGCGTGGATCCGGCCCTCCACCTGGGCGTGCTCGGGACGAACGGGCTGACGGCCTACTTCGGTTTGCTCGATATCGGCGCTCCCCGGACCGGTGAGACCGTGGTTGTCTCCGCCGCGGCCGGTTCCGTCGGGCACATCGCCGGCCAGATCGCGAAATTGAAGCAGTGCCGGGTTGTCGGCGTCGCCGGCTCCGACGAGAAGTGCCGCGTGCTGGTGGACGAGCTCGGCTTCGACGCTGCGGTCAACTACAAGGATGCCGACTTCTTCGCGTCCCTCAGGACGGCGACTCCCGACCGCATCGACGTGTACTTCGACAACACCGGCGGCGATATCCTGCAGAGCGCGCTCTTCCGCATGAACGCGCACGGACGGATTGTCTGCTGCGGCGTGGTCTCCCAGTACGACACCGCGAACCCCGGGCCTGGTCCTCGAGGCGTCCCCGGGCTGCTGGTGAACAACCGGGTGCGCATGGAGGGCTTCCTCGTTTTCGATTACGCGAAGCGGTACGACGAGGCCCGCGCCGAGATGATGGCCTGGATCGAGCGCGGCGAACTGGCTCCCCGCGTGACGGAGTTCCGGGGCCTGGAAAAGGCGCCGGGTGCGTTCGTCGAGTTGCTGAGCGGCGGCAACGTCGGCACGACGATCGTCCGCGTGGCCTAAACCGGGTGCTGATACCGGTTGCGGTTTGAGTTGGTAGGATCGGCCATGCCGGTCGTGAAGGCCGGCCCGCGCCATTCGCTGGCACACTTTTGCGACTCGAGAGGCCCCGCATGACCACAATCGACAAGCCATCATTCCGGGTGATTGGCACCCGCCCGGTCCGCCACGACGGGATCGACAAGGTGACTGGCCGGGCGCGATACGCGAACGACGTGCAGGTGCCGGGGCACCTGACCGGCAAGTTCCTGCGTTCGCCGCACGCCCACGCGCGCATCCTCTCGATCGACACCAGCCGCGCCGAGGCGCTGCCCGGAGTCCATGCCGTGGTGACCGGCGCCGACATGCCCGACGTGTCGGCGGTGCTTCGGGAGCAGACCGAAGGCTCCCTGGTGAACCTGGGACTGATGAGCCGGAACAGCATGGCGCGCGAGAAAGCCCTCTACCGCGGACACCCCGTCGCGGCGGTTGCCGCGGACAACGAGCCCCTCGCCGGGAAGGCGCCCTCGCCGATCGACGTGAAGTACGAGGGGCTCCCGCCGGGGCTGGGCGCGCTCGAGGCGATGAAGCCGGAGGGGCCCGTCCTGATCGACGAGCTTCGCACCAACGTCGGTTCGACCTTCCGGGGCGGCGGACTTCGCGCGCCGGACGAGGAAGCGTCCCGCTCGAACGTGGCCACCACGTTCACGATGGAAATCGGCGACCTTGCGAACGGTTTCGAACTCGCGGATGTGATCCTCGAGCGGGACTACCACACGACGGCAGCCCACCAGGGCTATATCGAACCCCAGAGCGCGACGGCATCCTGGAGCGCGGACGGACAACTCACGATCTGGACGACAACGCAGAGTCCGTTCGCCATCCGCGACTCGACGGCGACGGTGCTGAAACTCAGCCCTGGCCAGGTGAAGGTGATCCCGACCGAGATTGGCGGGGGCTTCGGCGCGAAGCTGCAGATCTCGATCGGGCCGGGGGGGGCGCGCCTTTCCCCGAAATGCGGACGCCCGGGGAAGCTCACGATTAGCCGCCCCGCG
>CALMIW010000190.1 GCA_937864275.1 uncultured Dehalococcoidia bacterium | reverse complement strand
GCGGGTGGTGCGTTGTGGATGGGTGCTGCGCAACCGGTCTCGGCGCCGATGAAGTCGTCGGCTCTTTCGATGCTCGCTAGGATGGCTGGGTAGCGCCAGTGGCCATTGCGGAGCACGATCGGATGGTCATATCGAGCTTGGCGGCGGACCCGGACCACCCTGCCGCCACGGAAGAGAGCGACCGTGGTCATCGGGACCCGGTGCTCGGACGCGACTCGCGAGAGAAGCTCGGCGAACGGCGTGAGACCGGTGGCATCAATGCAGAGGTCGGCGCCCGTGATGAGCGCAGCGAGCTTGTCGATGTCCCACGTCGACTCGGGGTAGATCTCGATGTTGGTCCAGTCGAACGGAGCGAGGAGATCTCGCATCTCGGCGGCTTTTCCTACTCCTAGGGCCGTGCCGGCGTGGCGGACGATGCCAGCTGGGAGCTTCACGTCGCCATCGACGATGAGGAGCTGTCCGACGCCGGATCGGGCCAGGGTCGAGGTGACGTGCGACCCGATCGCTCCGACTCCGAACACGACGACGCGTTTGGATTCCAGGGTTGCTGAGTCAGGTCCGGCGCGCCGCAACCGGTCTCGCTGCGAGATCGGCGTTGGCAAGATTGCTAATGCCTGGCGGCTGCCGTCGGGTTGGACTTCGATGACGAGTACGAGGCAGGCCGTGCCGTGAACGGTTGGCCAGGCCAGAGCGAACAGCGCCTTGGACTGAACGTCGAGCGCCTTGTTCAGCCGTTCCCGCTGGTTGTCGGTGAGGACCTGATCGAATGCGGCGAGGTCTTGCGGCGGTGACGTGATGTGGGTTCGGTAGAACCAGCGTCCCCAGAGACGACCTGAGCCTTTGCCGGGGTTGACGGCGGCCAGTTCGTCGGTGATGAAGTCGAGGTGGATGAGGCCGTGTTGACCGTCTTGGGTGAGGCCGCCGATGAGTCCGTCGATGTCGATCGCCGCTGGCACGCTCGTGTACCTGGCGAAATAGAGCTGCGGATCGAGGGCTGCACCATCGATCGTCGGGAAACCCGCCTCGGCCTGACTAGCCCATTCGTTGATTCGCTCAACGATGCCTTTGAAGGTCATCCATCGCTTCGTGTTGTCGCCGACCTGCCACAGACAAGGCATGTCGTGGGCCGCGTGCCACCGCTCGATGCCTGGCACGATCACGTGTGGTTGTCGGTAGGGCCATGGGTCGGCGATGACGATGGTCATCTCGGGGGTGTCGGTGAACGGGGCGAGGCTCGTCGGGATAGGTCCGATGAAGGCGCGGCCGTGTGTGTCTGCCCCGCGGAATCCGGCATCGAGCAGTTCGCTTACGAACTCCTCGAGTCGTTCACCGTCGAGGGTGATCGGCGGGCCCTCAGTCATGGCCGAAGCCGTGTGCTTCGTCGGTCCCCCGGGCCGGGTTCGCCCGGGGCGCTGTGAACACCGGCGTCGGTGTTCCATCGGCGCGGCAGCCGGAAGGGAGTTCGAACACTGGACCGTTGGCCTTCGTGTTCGAGCCGAAGATCTGCCGCCATGCCGCCGCTGCTGGGCACTTCTCCGCTGTGAGAGCCGCCTCGGCCTTCTGGGTGAGCTGAGCGAACACTCCGGCCGCGTGGGAGAGCGCTGAGGGGGAGGGCTCTGGGTTGTATGGCTGCTCGAGCACCGGATCGCAAAGTGGTGTCGTACTTACGGTGATGAGTCGATCGGCGAGGTAGCGGAGCGTCGATGCGGTGATCTCCGCCCACGAATCCCCCTTGACGTGTCCGGTGGTGAACCCCTCGTGAACCATTAGTTCGAAGTAGAAGCCCCCGGGCTTGGCATCTCCGAGATGGGCCCGACGGATCTGGCGGACCGTCTTGACGGTGGGCACGTAGGCCCCCTGCCCGCCGATTGAGATCCGGCTGTTGAGCTGCTGGGTGAGCTCGGTGAGCTTCTCGGGATTCGTGCTGGTCCATCGCTCGGCCGCCGTGGCCCGCGCCCAATGGTCGCGACTCCGATTGGGGATCCCCCAGATGTTGCCGAAGTGGACGGCAGGTACGACGTCGACGGAGAACTCGAAGCCGTCCGCCGAGCCGATCGTCGCGCTCTCGTTGAGGAGTTCTGCCGCCTGCCGGACGAACGAGAGGTCAGGCAGCAACGTGGGGCGGTACTCGATCTTGATCGACCGAGCCTGCTGCTGGACTCGACCGGGGAAGGCGCTCTTGAGGACCGTGAGAAAGAGCTCGTACGCCACGGACGGTTCGATCGTGTCGATTGACTCTTTGCTGAGCTTGGCGAACACATCGACGTCCTTGCCAGGCCAGATTCCTGTCCGCCGTGGATAGGAGCCGATCAGGACGTCGTCCAGACCTCGCTCGGTGAGGGTGCGGGCGAGCTTCATAGCGGCGCGCACCTCCAGGTGGGCGGCGATTGCGACCTTCCGTCGTGCGCCGAGCTCGAGGTTGCTCTGCACTGTGCGGAACTGTTCCGAGAGTGTCTGGATCGTCATTTGCTCTCCTGGTATCAAACTGGGGCCGTCGCCCCGCTGGAGGAGGCCCGCCCAGTATATCACGTGTTCGTGATATCTCGTCTATGTGCTATTCTTGGTCGATGAACTCATCGCCAAGTCAGCCGATTCAAGGGGTTCCGTTGGCCGAACTGCGGAAGCGGTTCGACAAGTCGCAGGCTGAGGTGGCCGCCTTGATCAGAACGACACAGTCGGGCGTGTCGCGGATCGAGAGGCAGAGCGACATCAGGGTCTCGACGCTTGCCGACTATGTCGAGGCCCTTGGGGGGAGACTCCGAGTGCATGCCGAGTTCGGGAGCAACCAGATTGAGCTAGCGGTCCGAGGGACGGAGCAACCGAGCGGGTCGGAGAATGAGCGGTTCGAGTACCGGATCGTCTGGCAGGACCAGAAAACCGGAGGCTTTGTCCCCGTCGGGCGCCTCGAGTACACGGGGCGCGAGTTCGTCTTCGGCTACAACGAGGAAGCGAGGCGCAACGAGCGGTTCACTCCGTTCCCATCGCTTCCGGACCTTGAGCAGATCTATCGGTCGCCGGACCTCTTTCCCTTCTTCGCTCTTCGTCTCGTTAGCACGGCAGACCCGCACTACTCGGCTGTGCTCGATGCGCTGGGGTTATCTCGAGACGGAGCCACCCCAGCTGAGCTGTTGGCCCGCGTCCCCACGGAATCCCCTCACGACACGATCCAGGTAGTGCCAGAGCCGGCCGAACTCGCCGATGGTTCTCTCGTCCGGACGTTCCTGGTGTCAGCTGTTCGCCATGCGAGAGATCTTGGTCACAAGCGCGTCGATCGAGTGCTGTCAAGGCTGGCTCCTGGCACCACGCTCGACCTCGTGTCCGAGCCTGATAACCCTGCTGACCATCGAGCGATCCAACTGGCGACGCGCGGCGTCGTGATCGGGTGGGTCCCCAGTTACCTGATCGAGGAGATCCACCAGTACCTCGAAAGTGGTCGCGCGGTCTCCCTCGTCGTGGAACGGGCAAACGGGCCAGAGGTTCCTTGGCACGTTCGGGTACTGTGCCGGATGACGGTCTCGCCAGCCCATGAGCAGGTATGACGTAGATATGGCTAAGCAACGACATCTGCGTGCCGGAGATCGCCTGGACGATGACGACATCGTGGTCGTGCGGGGCGGAGACCTCGACCCGGATGGCCTGCGCTTCGATGCCGAGCGATATCACGCGATCTACGGCGACTACGGCCTGTCCGTGTTCGCTGCCCGGGATGTGGCCGTCGACGAACTCGCCCAGCAGGCACCGCTCGTCCGGTTCCAGGTCTTGACGTTGATGCGGGTCGGTGTGCTCCGAGCCGCCGGTTTCCGCCTGGAGGCAACTGGCCGGAACCCGAGGCACTTCACCGTGGCCTTCGACGACCTCGAGGCAGGCATCGAGGAACTGCAACGCTGCGAGCACCGCAGCTGGTTGAACCCGTATCATGAGGACTGACTAAAGCGTGGTGACTAGATGAACGATCTCGACCTCGTAGCCGACCTCAACGCCCAGGACGACGATGGCCTTGGCTGGACAACCCTCGCCGACGCCAACGCTCGCGAACGGGTACGGCCCGGAGCCATGCTCCTTGCGGGCAACAGCCAAGCTCAGGCTGTGGTGCGAGTCGTCGCTGTCGATGACGACGGCCAAGTCCACTTCTCGATCCTGCCCGGCTCGGTAACCAAGAACCGTCGCCTCCTCGACCGAACCGTCGCTTGACTCAACCCCTCGGCATGCTGCCTGAGGGCCAACGGGCGACTCGGCCTCGTCCCGGTGGCAGCATCCAAGCGTTCGGCGAGTGGAATGGGCACCAGCCGTCGCTCTACTTCACGAAGGTCTTGAACCAGTCGAGTGGGTGGAGGTTGACGAAGCCCTCGGCTTGGAAGACCGCCAAGGTGAGGTCCTCGGCGCCGTTGGCGCTGGCGTCGTAGAGGTGGAGGACGTCGAAGCTGTAGAAGAGGTAGTCCTTCACACCGTGGAAGTTGCCATCGTTCGGACGGTCGGGGAGCGTGTGCGTCCAGTCTTGGTCGAGTTCGCTGCCGTCGGCCATCTCCTCGGCTCGATCGACGATCAGCTGGAGGGCGACCTCGTCGGCCGTGTATGTGGTCAGGTGGGTCAACTCGGTGAGCCCGGCCGTGATCCGGTCAGCGATGACGCCGAAGCGTTCCCCGAATGCCTTGACGAAGTCTTCGTCGGCATGGAGCGGAGCGACCCGGGCAGCGCTTCGATCCACATCTCTGTCGCGCTATCGAAGTACGCGTCGTAGGCGGAGTCCGTGGTGCCCCAGAGGCGTGCCGTCATCAGCAGGTTGCCACACAACGCCTCGAAGTCTGGGAGCCCCGAACGTCGCTGTCCACGACAAGAGCGTACGACCGGGGATGAGGCGAGTCGTTCTTTCCGCGAGTGACCGCGAGGCGGGGCGCGTCATGTGCCGTGAGCTTCTACACTTTCTTCTACACCGCGGGCCGGTATCGGCTGGTCTGCAGTGACACAGACTGGTACGCCGAATGCGCGAAGCCCCCGCCCACAGGGACGGAAACGGGAAGGGCCGGGCCCGGGGCGGGACGGCACCTATCCCCGGACCGCCGTTCGGCGAGGCCGGTGGCGACGGCGATGTCCTGCCAGCGGCGCCAGCGC
>CALMIW010000189.1 GCA_937864275.1 uncultured Dehalococcoidia bacterium | reverse complement strand
ATCAACGGCCAGAAGATCTGGACCTCCGGCGCCCACCACGCCGACTGGTTCCACGTCCTGACGCGCACCGCGCCCGATGCCCCGAAGCACCGCGGCATCTCCTACTTCCTCGTCAGCGCCAAGAGCCCCGGCATCACCGTCCGGCCGCTCATCAATATGCTCGGCGACCACGAGTTCAACGAGGTCTTCTTCGAGGACGTCCGCGTTCCCGCCGAGAACATGATGGGCGAGGAGAACCGCGGCTGGTATGTCGCCACCACCCTCCTCGATTTCGAGCGCTCCGGCGTGAACTGGTCGGCCTCGGGCCGCCGCCAGGTGGAAGAACTGACCGCCTTCGCGCGTAGCACGAACGGCGCTCGCGGCCGCCTCATCGACCAGCCGGAACTGCGCAACGGTCTCGCCAACCTCCGTATCGAAGTCGAGGTCAGCAGGCTCCTCAGCTACCAGGTCGTCTGGATGCAGAGCAAGGGCAAGATCCCGAACTACGAAGCCTCGATGTCGAAGGCGTTCGGCAGCGAGCTCGGCCAGCGCATCTCGAACTTCGGCATGCGTCTCATCGGCCTCAGCTCTCAGCGCATCGACGCGAACGACCCCGGCGCTCCGCTCCGCGGCGCCTTCGGCCGCGCCTACATGCGCACCGTCCCGGGCACCATCGCCGCCGGGACCAGCGAAGTCCAGCGCAACATCATCGCCACGCGCGGGCTCGGGCTTCCGCGGGGGTAGGCTCCGAGTTTGGGGTTCCGTGAGCCGCGACCGGGCAGGGAGCGGGCGGGTTCAAACCGCACGCTACGTTCGCGGCAGGTCGGATCCCTGTCCTTCAACGACGTAGGCGACGACCGTTTCGATGTCACGCTCGGTCGTCAGCCGACGTGTGCTTCCGTGGCGCGCCCAAACGCGGGTTTCCGCGCCAATCAGCCCGCGAGTTCGCATAACTGTGGTGGCTCTGGCTTTGAACGAGTTCATCACCTTCTCGGGAGTGCCATCGGCGCTGACCACAACGTGGACGTGGTTGGTGCGAACATTGATCGCCCACAGGTGCCACTCCATGAACAGGCAGCGTTCGCAGATGGCGTCCTTGACCGCACCGCGCATGCCCGCATCGAGGACGACGGGTTCCGATTTGAGGCGAGCGCGCTCGTAGGCGACGAGCGCGGGACGCGGCTCCATTGGCGGCTCGCCGTAGCGGTTATGCCATTCGTCCACGGGGCCTCGCACGTTG
>CALMIW010000188.1 GCA_937864275.1 uncultured Dehalococcoidia bacterium | reverse complement strand
GAACAGGGAACAGGGAACAGGGAACAGGGAAGAGGGCCGGGAACCGCTGGTGGGAACGGAGGCTTAACCGCGCGGCGTTTTCCGGGGGTTGGGGGTTTGGTACGGTGAGCAAGATTTTGGATTGGGGACTTTGGATTTTGGATTGCGGGCGCCGGAACGGGGTCAGGTTGGCGGGTGAGAGGACGGCGGCTGCGCGGGTGGAAGCAGTATGAGTTCGCTGATCGTCCGGCGGAGGCTGCCGGCACGGCGGGAACGCCGAAGCGCCGGCGCGGGGCCGTGGCTGATCGCGGGCGTCGGCCTGCTGGCCTTTGGCGCAATCCTGGCGGCCGGCGCGGCAGGGGCGCTCTTCGGGATGTATAACTCCTACGCCCACGACTACGTGCCCATCGAAGAGAAGCTGCTCCAACGGGCCGTGGGCCTGACGACGATCTACGACCGGGGCGGCCCGGACGGCGGCGTCGAGCTCGGCAGCCTGACGAACCCGGATGCGCAACTCCTTCAGCCGGTGCCGCTGGAGGAGATCTCGCCGTACCTCGTGAACGCGACGGTCTCGACCGAAGACAACTCGTTCTGGGACAACCCGGGCATCAACTTCACCGGCCTTGCGCGCGCGGCCTATGAGAACTACGTGTTGAACGAGTTCGGCGGTGGTACCGGTGGCTCGTCGATCACCCAGCAGCTGATCAAGAACGTGTACATCTGCCCGAACATCACGAACAGCGACGACCCGACGCGGTGCGTGACGGCGGAACGCACGCTGGACCGGAAGCTGCGCGAAATCGTCTATGCAGTGGAACTGACGCGGGACTACACGAAGGAAGAGATCCTGACGTGGTACCTGAACCAGATCTCGTATGCGGACCGGTATATCGGCATCGAGGCAGCGGCGCAGGGCTACTTCCGGAAGGCCGCGAAGGACCTGACGCTGGCGGAATCGGCGTTGCTGGCGGGCGGGCCGCAGTTCCCGACGCTGTACCCCCCGCGCTACAACTGCGTGTTGGGGGAAGACGGTGCGTGCGCACTCGACGAGCTGGGTCGCTCGACGCTGGCGGGGGACGCAAAGGTGCGCCAGGAGGCCGTGCTGGACCTGATGGTCGAGCACGGGCGGACGACGGCGGACGAGGCGGCCGCGGCGAAACTCGAAGAGGTGAAGGTTTACGCGGCATCGAACCCGTTGAAGGCGGAGGCGTGGATCGACAACCAGGTGGAGCCGCGGCTGGTGCGGATGTGCGAAGCGGGGCTGCTCCCGATGCCGGAGGGCGTGGACGAGTGCTCGGCGTGGGTGCACTCGGCCGGATACCAGGTGACGAGCACCCTCGACTGGGAAGCTACGGAAGCGGCGCGCGTCCTCTCGCAAGTGAAGATCGCGGAGGGGCAGGCGGCGGATGGTCCGAACGGCCCCGGGTGCGAGTGCCACAACGCGGCCGTGGTCACGATCGAGCCCTCGACGGGCGAGATCATCGTGTACTCGCCGAACATCGACCCGACCTATCGATCCGACAAGCGGGTGGCCGGTGACATCGACCAGTTGAGCGAGATCAACCAGCCGGGCTCGTCGTTCAAGCCGGCGGTCTACCTGAACTGGTTCGACACACAGAACAAGGCGCCGATGAGCACCTTCTGGGACACCAGCCCGCTCTCGGTTGAAGGCACGGACATCACCAACCCGCGTTCCGGCGGCGTCACCGAGGGGCTGATCTCGGCGCGCGCGGCTCTTGGCGGCTCGCAGAACGTCGGAGCGTTCCGGGCCGCGCAGGAAGGCGGCGTCGACAACGTCATCGAGACTGCGAAGAAGCTGGGGATCACTACGCTCGAACAGCATTTCGACCCGACCTTCAACGACCACGACAAGGTCACCTATGGAGCGTCGATCGCGACGGGCGGCGCGAACATCCGGGCGGTGGACATGGCGTTCATGGACGCGACGATCGCGAACATGGGAAAGATGATCGGGACGAAGGCGTACGCCGAGTACGTCGAACTGAAGAGCCTGAAGAACAAGTCGTCCGAGGTGGCGGCGGAGCGCGACACGGCCGCGAAGCAGGCGATCGAGTTCCAGCGGGGGAACATCCGCATTCCCGGTACGCGCGAAATCGACCCGGTGGTTGTCCTGGAAGTGCGCGACAAGAACGGCAGCGTGGTGTACCGGGAGCCCGACCAGCGCGAGTCGAAGCAGGTCATCGACGCCGGGTCCGTGTGGCTGCTCCACAGCATCATGTCGGATTGCACCGCGCGGTTCATCATCTGGGGCTGCGGCGGCTCGAACAACGACCTGGGCCTGGACTTCTACGCCGGCGGCGTAAAGATCCCGTCGGGCGTGAAGACGGGAACGCAGCAGGGCTTCCTGCGGGCGAGCGACACGCTGGAAACCTGGATGACGGGGTACTCCCGTCACGCGGCCACCGCTGTCTGGGTGGGCAACGCGAACAACGACTTGGTGAACGACACACGCTACGCGAGCGCCAACGCGACGGTCCGGCTGTGGAAGA
>CALMIW010000187.1 GCA_937864275.1 uncultured Dehalococcoidia bacterium | reverse complement strand
ATTGTGTACAAAACGGACGTGGGCGCGGCCGCGAACGACGTGAAGGTTGTCGAGATTCCGGCCGCCTACAACGTGGTCGCGGAGTACCCGATGGCGGTGGTGAAGGCGTCGAAGAACCAGGCGACGGCGGCGGGCTTCGTCGCCTTCATCCGGTCGGCGGCGGGACAGGCGATCCTGGAGAAGTACGGCTTCGCGAAGCCGTAGGGCGGGGCGCCGAGCTGCCGTAGACTGCGAACGCAATGCGCACCGACCGCACCACCCTGGCGACGATCAGCGTTCTCACGGCGGTGTTCGCCGCGTTCTTCGTGCTCCCGTTCGCGGGGCTGCTGAACCGGGCCATCGAGGACGGAAAGACGTGGGAGCTGGCGCGATCCGAAACGGCGCGGACGGCCCTGTGGCTCTCGGTCTGGACATCGACAGTGACGCTGGCGCTGACGATTGTGTTCGGCACGCCGGTGGCCTACCTGCTCTCCCGGGCGCGGTTCCCGGGGAAGTCGATCGTGGATGCCGCCATTGACCTGCCGATCGTGCTACCGCCGACCGTGGCGGGCGTCGCCTTGCTGACGGCCTTCGGGCGGCGCGGGCTCCTCGGGGAGCCCTTCGAGGAGTGGACGGGCCAGACATTCGCGTTCACAACGACAGCCGTGATCATGGCCCAGTTGCTCGTGGCCGCGCCGTTCTACGTGCGCGCCGTGCGGAGCGGCTTCGACTCCGTCGACCGCCGGGCGGAGTCTGTTGCGTACACGCTCGGAGCCTCGAAGACGCGGACGTTCTTCCGGATCGTGGTGCCGCAGGTCCGGCCGGCGATCCTGGAGGGGATGGTGCTGTGCTGGGCCAGGGCGATGGGAGAGCTGGGCGCAACGCTGATTTTCGCCGGGAACCTCGAAGGGAAGAGCCAGACGATGCCGCTGGCGATCATCTCGGCGTTCGAAGGGAGCTCGCTGGGGCTGGCCGGGGCGATCGCGCTTTCGATGATGCTCCTTGCCGTCGCGCTCGCGGTGCTGGTCGTGTTCCGGCTGGTTTCGAACCGGGAGCCGTGGCAAGCGTGAGCGTCGAGTACGAAGCGGCGATCCAGCTCGGGAACTTCGCCTACGAGGCGAAGTTCGAGGCGCGGAACGAGATCGTGGTGCTCTTCGGGCATTCCGGCGCGGGCAAGAGCGTGACGCTGCAGGCCATCGCCGGCCTGGTCCGGCCGAACCGCGGCCGAATCGTGGTCGACGGGCGGGCGATGTTCGATTCGGCGGCGAAACTCCACCTGTCTCCGCAGGAACGCAACGTGGGCTACGTCGTCCAGGAACTGGCGCTGTTCCCGCACATGACCGTTGCCGAGAACGTGGCGTTCGGGATACCGAACGGCGTGGACCGGGAGCGGCGAACGGCCGAGCTGCTGGAGCTGTTGCGGATCGGGGAGTTCGCGAAACGGAAGCCGGCGACGCTGAGCGGGGGCCAGCGGCAACGGGTGGCGCTCGCGCGGGCGCTGGCGCGAGACGCGAACGTGCTGCTGCTGGACGAGCCCTTCAGCGCGCTCGACGACGCGCTGCGGGTGACGCTGAGGCGGGAGTTGCTGCGGCTGCGCGCGGAACTGGGACTGACGATCGTTTTTGTGACGCACGACCTTCGCGAGGCGCACCTGCTGGCGGACCGCCTGGCGGTGTTCGATGCCGGGAGCATCCTCCAGTTCGGGGCGCGGGAGGAGGTGTTCCGGCGGCCGGTGAGCCGGCGGGTGGCGGAACTCACGGGGACGTCCAACATCTTCGCGGCCCGGGTCGCGGGGCGCGATGGAGACGGCGGCACCGTGCTCGAGATCGCCGGGAGCCGGTTCGCCGCACGCACCCAGGCGGAGGTGGCGCCGGGCGCCGATGTTGACGTCGCGATACGTGCGGAACGGGTGAACCTGCGGAGGCCGGGGGAAGTGCCGAACGCCTTCCGGGCGATGCTCACGGAGGAGTTCGCCTTCGGATCGAGCCACACGCTGCACTTCCGGCCAGTCGGGGCCGGGCCGATGGTGGAAGTGGAGATTGCCTCGCGGCCTTACGAAGTTCTCGGCGTGGCCCAGGGGCAGGAGTGGCTGATCGAGCTGCCTGCCTCAGACCTGCACATCATGCGGCGGGACTGAGGCCCGGCGACGGGCGACAACGACGAACATGGGGTCGCTGCCGGGACCAGGCGAGATGTCGTAGGCCTGGGGCGCATCGAAGGCGGCGGAGAGGCGGAAGTAGAGGCCGATGAGCTCCGCGTGGTCGCGACTGCTGAGTGCGAGCCAGGCTGCGACCGCCTTGGTGGGGAAGCAGCGGTTCGAGTAGGCGACGGCGAACGGAGCGCCCGGCTTGAGGACGCGGCCGACTTCGGCGAAGACCTTTTCGGGGCTCGTGAGGTATTGCACCGAGACGGTGACGACGGCGGCATCGAAGGTTGCGTCGGGCCAGGGGAGGACCGGGTCCCTGTTCAGGTCCTGGACGATGCGCTCCGTGAGGACGGGATTCTGTTCGAGTTCGACCTGGTTCATCCCCAGGCCTGCGACGCCGGCGAGCCCGAGCTCCGGCGGCAGGTGGGAGACCCAGCTGGTCATCAGGTCCAGGACGAGCGAACCGGGCGGGATGAGCTGGCCGTAGAACCGCGAGACCGCGGCGATAGCGGCGTCATCGATGTGGGTGACGAGCCGCGGTTCGCGGTAGAAGAGGGCGTCCTCGCTCTCGTCCTGGCGGGCGAAGTGTTCGGGGCGAAGGGGAGAAGGCTCGCCGGGCTGGCTCAAGCGGTGATCACCGGGACCGGACCGGGCTCCGTGATCACTGCATCGTAGAAGCGCGCGCGGGGGTGACCGGCGAGGACACCTTCGGACGAGCGGGCGGAGTGGGCCTTGCGGAAGGCATCGGACTGGGTCCATTTGAGGAAGTCTTCACGCGAGCGCCAGATGGTGTGGGAGACGTAGTCACCGGGCTCATCGCCCTTGAGGAGGGCGAAGTGGATGAAGCCATCGAAGCCCTGGAGGTAGCTTTCGCGGGTGCGCCACTGTTCTTCGAAGTCGGCGCCGCGGCCTTCGGTGACGGAAAACTGGTTCATGGCGACAAACATGTCCATCTCCTGCGGAAAGTCGGGGCTTAGTCTATGCCCCACAACTTCGCGCAGTTATACCACCCTCCGGTGCCGCCAAAGTGGCCGCGGGCGGCCCGCAGCCAGAGCGCAGTGCGGAGGTTCACGATGGGGTCGAAGCGGCGGGCGAAGTCTTCGCCGGCGTTGGCGAAGTGGTAGCTGCCGTTGAGCTGGGCGAGACCATAGCTGCCGCCGTGCGGGTCGCTGGTGTTGTGGGCCATGGTGTCGAGGCTGCGCGTCTCGCAGAGGATGATCTTGCGCATGTCGGGCCACCAGCCGGGTTCGTTGGGCCAGCCGGCCATGGCGGCGGCGGCATCGAGTTCTTCCAATGTGAGGAATCGATGCTCCGGATCCGGGATCCAGGCGGGGCCTGCGTCGTAGTCCTGGGCGAGAGCGGGGGTGACGGCCGCGAGCGGCTTGGTCTGCCTCGGGGCAGGGGCCGCGGCTTTCATGCAGTTCTTGCTGCGTGCGAGGTCGAGGGGGAGGGCTTTGCTGGGCACATCCCATGGGCGCTGGGCGCCGGCTTCGACGATGGCGCGGACCTGGGCGTTGTAGTCGCGTTCGGATTGCAGGTACTCGGCGACGAGGACTTCGACCTGGGCTTTGCGGACGTCCTCGTTGGGGGTGCCCGCAGCGGCGCGGGCCGACGCTTCGGCGCCACAGATCTGGATCGCCGAGGCATTCATCTGGTCGACCGCGGGACGCGCGAAGTCCCAATTCGCGGCGGCATACGAGGCCGCCCTGGCATCCATAGGGACGAGGTGGGCGACGCCGGTGGCGGAGAGACCGATGATGGAAAGCGTTATGAAGAGTGCGATTGCCCCGAGGCAGACCAGGAGCCGACGAAGGGCGGATCCTTCATGCGCATCGAAATCCGGCAAGTGACAAACTCCGGGGGCGCTGGGGTCACACTACCCTACCCGCCAGACCCGGGCGATACCAGCATCCGTAAAAAGACGTCACCAAATCGACCGCTTTCGTGTTACCCGGCGAGGGCTTCGTGGACGGCGGGGACGACGCGCTGGAGGGCGAGCCAGCCTTCGTAGGAGCCATCGGTGAGAACGGCGATGACGTAGGCACCGGACTGGGCTTCGACGAAGGCGACATCGTGCTGGGCGCCGGGCCAGGTGCCGGTCTTGTTGCCGATTCGAAGGCCCGACTCGACCTCTTCGGCGAGTGCGCCCGGGATCCCGCTGCGGACAGACTGGCGGAGGAGAAGGTCGCGCATGTGGGCGCGCTCTTCGGGGCCGAGCCCCTCGCCGACGTAGACGGACTGCATGAGACGGGCGAGGTCGTCGGCCGTGGTCCAGAGTTCGACCTGGTTCAGGGTCATGGTGGGGATGCCCAGGCCGCGGAGCGTCGCGTCGATGTTTCCCGACCCGAACTCGTGCATGAGGGCAACCGCGGAGGCGTTGTCGGAGACGGTGATCATCGCCTCGAGGAGGTGCTCGATGGTGATGCTCCCGTCGGGCTCGAACTCGAGGTGTGCGAAGGTGCCGAGGTCCTCGGCGGCATCTTCTTCACTGATGACGAGGGTGTCGGAGTATTCGAGATCACCGAGGAAGTGGCGAAGCTCGGCTTCGTAGAGGACGGCGAGCTTGAACGTGCTGGCGGCGTAGAACTGGTAGTCGCCGTTGACGGCCGCTGACCGGCCGTCGGAGATGCGGCGTACAGAGACGGCGACGTGGTCGCGGTCCTCCCCGAGCGCGTCCTGGATGGCGGCCAGAAGGGTGGGGTCGCCGACGGCGGGAGCCAGGCCGCGCACAGGGGCGGGCGCGGGCCCGGCGGATTCGGCGACGGAGGCTTCGACGGTGGGCGGATCGGGGACGGCTGCCGATTCGTCCTGTTCGCCGCGCGCCGGAACGACCGGCAGCGCTGCCTCGGTGCCTTCATCCGAGCGGCCGCCGATCGCCTGGCTGATGCTGAGACAGAGGTAGGCGGTGGCCGCGACCAGGGCGACGAAGGCGACCACGGTCCAGTGGTGGTGTGCGCGCGGAGCACGGGAATGACGCTGCGCTGTCTGCGGCGCTACTGCGCGCATCCAGACCTCCGGACCCCACCGCGCAGAATCGTACCTGAAAGCTGCATAACGCGGCACGTCTTTCCCCTGGGCGCGGCGAAGACGGTAGGATCCGCCCATGACGGATGGGCTGCCGATTTCGTTCGAGGATGTGCTGGCGGCGGCGGCGCGGCTGGAAGGGCAGGCGAACCGCACGCCGGTGATGACCTCGCGGACGTTCGACGCCATGGTTGGCGCGAGCGTGTTCTTCAAGTGCGAGAACTACCAGCGGGTCGGCGCGTTCAAGTTCCGGGGGGCGTACAACCACCTTTCGACGCTGCCCTCCGACGCGAGGCGGCGCGGCGTGGTGGCGGCGTCTTCCGGGAATCACGCGCAGGGCGTGGCGCTCTCGGCGAAGCTGCTCGGGATCCCGTGCACGATCCTGATGCCGGACGACGCGCCGGCTTCGAAAGCGGCGGCGACGCGCGGCTATGGCGCCACGGTGCGGACCTACGACCGGCTGAAGGACCTGCCCGAGGTGGTGGTGCGGGAGGCGGCGGCGCCGACGAACGCGTACGTCGTGCCCTCATTCGACGACCCGAAGATCATGGCCGGCCAGGGGACGGCCGCGCTGGAGTTGATGCGCGAGACGCCGGACCTGGACCTGGTGGTGACGCCACTGGGGGGCGGCGGACTGCTCTCCGGGACGGTCACGGCGGTGAAGGCGATCTCGCCGGCGACGAGAGTGATGGGCGTGGAGCCGGAAGGCGCCGACGACTGGGTGCGCAGTCTCGCCGCCGGCGAACGCGTGCTGATCGACCCGCCGACGACGATCGCCGACGGGGTGCGCACGCGACAACCGGGGGTGCTGACCTTCGCGGTCATCAGCCGCCTGGCCGACGGCGTCGTGACCGTCAGCGACACGGCGATCGAGGAAGCGACGCGGTTCATGGTGCTGCGGATGAAGACGGTGGTGGAGCCGACAGGCGCCATCCCGGCGGCCGCGCTGATGACAGGCCGGCTAGGGGACATCGCCGGGAAGCGCGTGGGCGTGATCGTCTCCGGCGGAAACGTGGACGCCGAGGTGCTGGCGCGCATCCTGGTGGGGTGAGCCTACTCCGGGAGTGGGAACTCCTCGAGGTAGTGCAGGTACTCCGGCTCGACGTCTATCTGGAGCGACTCGAGCAAGCGGACGACACCGCAGTAGAAGGCGACGGTGATGACGAGGTCCGTCAGGCACTCGTTATCGAGGCCGGCGGAGAGTTCGGCGAAGGTCGCATCGGAAACGGCGAGGCCGGTGACCATTTCGCGGGCGGCGCGGAGGACGGCCTGCGCAAGCGGATCGAGTGAGGACGGCTCGCCGGAGGTCTCGGCGATGAGCGCGCGGATATCGTCGTCGCTCACTCCGAAGTCGCGGCCGATCTTGATGTGGTGGGAGTATTCGTACCGCGAGCGGGTGAGGAAGCCGACCTGGAGGATCGCCAGTTCGCGCAGGCGTCCATCGAGCCGGCTCTTGCTGCGGATGAACCCGCCGAGGCGGCTAAACGCGCGCGCGCCCTCGGGGCTGTTGACGAGCGCCCGATTGAGGTTGATCTCCCGCGCGAGGAGGTCGCGGTCTGCGGGCTCCATGTCGGACTTCGAAAGGTAGGGGACACGTGCCATTGGTACGCCTCAGTTCGCCCGTTCGGGGCCGCGAAGTGTTGTGCCGCCATCGACGACGAGGACCTGTCCGGTGATGTAGCGCGCCTGATCGGAGAGGAGGAATCGGACGGCGTTGCCGACATCCCAACCGGTGCCTTCGATACCGAGGAGGGAGGCGGCCCGGCGGTTCTCGCGCGCCTCGTCGCTCATCGAGCCGGCGCCGACCATGGGCGTATAGACCGGCCCGGGAGCGACGCAGTTGACGCGGATGCCCTGGGGCCCGTGGTCGACGGCCATCGCTTTAGTGAGCGCGATGACCGCGCCCTTCGAGGT